>JAQTSK010000001.1 GCA_028711345.1 Candidatus Peribacteraceae bacterium | reverse complement strand
ATACAACGCAAGGCCGGCAGGAGCTGCGAGCGCTCCTCGACACATCAATTGCAGGCATCCGGGAGCAGACGCAGAGTGGCATCGCACGCGTACTCGCCATCGGTCCCAATCTGGCGAATCAGCGCGAGGTCTTCGAAGCGCAATTGAATGACGCAGAGAAGAATGGAAGCATCCGTGTTCGCGACGAAGTATTCCTGCGAGCCGCGACGGGAATCCGGGAACTTGCGCAGGCGAATACTTTCCTCGGGCAAACCAGAGTGGAAGAAATAAGTGATGTCGATGAATTTGAACGACTAACGGAACTGAACCCCGGCATCGCAATGCAGACGTACGGGTACTACGTCTTGGGCACCGGTGTGATCTACCTGAACATGAGCAAGATCACAGAGGACAGGAAAGAGAAGAGGAAGGTGATTGCACACGAGCGCAATCACGCATTCATCGATGCAATGTGCAGGCGAACCAAGGCACTCCCGGGGCTGCTGGTGCATACCCGGATGGCACTGGACAACGCAGCGAGAGAGAACGGAACGACTGCGGAAGAACTACTGAAGCAATTCGCAACGGATTGCAAGATCGATATGTCACATCCTCGATGGCGAGATTTGGCCATGGACGAAGCAGCCGTTGTCTGTACGGACTATCTGGAAGGAAGGAAGAAGACACTCTCTGAGACACAGCAGAAAATCTTCAATGCGCTCGGTTTCGGGGAAAACATTGAACCTGACAAAACCCAACTGAGGAATTCCACATACAATCCGATAGGTGCAGAATGGGGAAAGAAAGGCAAAGTAGTCGGTCAGCGCATGGCCGCAGACTCGGACGAAGAGCCGGAAGACCAAGCAAGCGCTGCCGATCCTACGGAAGAAGAATATCCGTTCCGGAAGAATTGGGAGGAGATCAATTGGGAGCTGGACCGGATCGACGAATTCATGAACGTGTATCCGCAGAACCTTCAGGCGCAAGCCGTCCAAGGGCAAACATACGCCCAGTACATCGCCGACCTCAAGTGGGCACGGAACAAGACAGGGAGAGCGTACACACAGGAAGGAATACAAGACCCTGCCATGAATCAAAAACTCCAGGCGGCGTTCAACGATCTGAAGGGGCGAACCGGAGAAGTCTATGCAGCCGTGAAAGAGTTCGATGAGAAGAAAATGAATCTCACGTCCGTTCCACCCAGCACCAAACGCACGCTGTTCCAACGTGCGTCCGAGCGCATCGTCTGGTGCTCGGTCTCCGACATGTGGGGAATGATCAAGGATGCCGGAGAGGACATCCAGCGCATGTGGAAGCGTCGCGGAGAGGATGCGCGCGCGAAATTGGGGCACGCAATCAGCAAAACGTTCATTCCCGAATCCATCCCCTACTTCGGACGTCTCCAGTACGACTTCCGCGGACGCGAAAAAAACTCGGAGCAGGAGGAAGTGGGTGTGTGGGAGAAGCGCTTCGAGCACGTGGATAACCACACACTGGAGCACATGATCAAAGGCCAGCACGATAAGGACAAAGTGAAGGCCATCATCAACCTCCTCACCAAGCGCGGTCGGATGAACTTCAATGACGAGGACATGTGGGACACGTTGGAACGGCTTTCCAAATACTCCATGCCGCACGAGGCATGCAAGCGGAGCCTCGTCCTGCGTAATGCGTACTTGCAGAAGCTCTCGACGCAGATCTGGGACGAGAAAGATCTCTTCGAGAAGTGGAAAAACGGCAACGACAGCGCCATCAAGCATGAGAAGGATGCGTTCTCCCCCACGGTGGACAGCCTCTCAAGCATTCCGAAGGGCCAGAGACATTCACTCGCCCGGTTACTCGAGGCCTGGGACAAGCAGCAGAATCACTCCGGACAGGTCTCACCCGAGGAGGAAGTGAATCCGCACCAGTACGAAGAACATGTCCATTACGCCATGCGTAACGGAAAGATGGATATGGAAGACAAGTTCTTCTACCTGATACAGGGAGTGGCGCGCGGACTTTTGAGCATCGATCGTCTCAACGCGTTCAACGGGGAGCAGGGAAAAATCCTCAACCAATTCCCCTTCATCGACTTCTTCGATAAGAAGAACAACACCCTGCTCGAGATCAAGCAAATCGCCAAGCGCATCACGAACAAAGAAAATCCCTACATGTACGATTATCGGACGACGTACCTGCTCTTCGAAGAAGTGAGAAACAATAAGGGCGTCCACGATCGCGTCACCAAAGGAATCAAGAACTCGCAAAACATCGACCACGAAGACATCCCGCTACTCGTCAGCATGCTGGATCACAACAATGTCAAGCAGATGACCGATATCGCGTCAGGGCAACTCTGGAGACTGTCCGCACCTGCGATGAAGAACGGTTACGTCGGCTACAACACGCTGTTCCAATACTACGCATGCCGCGCGAAAATGCTCCTGAAAAATACAGCGGGGGTGCAACCGTTCTCAAAGGAGGACATCACGAAACTGACGACAGCCCTCGTGGCATTCATCACGTACGACAACCTGATGACCCAAGCGGCGGACGGCGGCAAGCGCCCGCACTTGAGCTGGAATGAAATTAACAACGAAGCTCCGGTATCGGGCGAAAGAAAGACGAAAGAGTACCGCGATACGGTCACGCGTTTTGCTAGCGGAATCGTGAAGGATAAATTGGGAATTCAGTCATTGGATCATGACAGTCAAAGCCTCAGTGCAGCTGATATCATCGGGGTCGGACGGGATGCTCAAACCGTCGAAGCAATGGGCGAAAAGAAACGAAAAGCGCTTTTCACAGATGCGTTCAATGAGAAGCTGACAAGAAGAATTCAGAATGAACTCACAAGCAGATTCAATGCAAACCCGACAGAGCTGCTGCAGTGGCTTTCGGAATTCGCGGACACGTTCCATCCGGAAGTGAACGAATTCAATTATAATAATATCAGTGGCATAGCCCCGACGTGGAATAAGTAGGATGAGTACCGTGCCCCCCTGTCTGAACCATGATTCGCTTGATTACAGGATTACCTTGATGATGGAATTGAAAGGTAATCATGGTAATCCTTTAATCCTTGAAATCACGGTTCAGACAATTGACGAAGATAAACAACAGGCGGGGCCAATCACTGAAACTCCTCCTCTCTTCCTCTATACTCCTCCCGCATGTCCACATCCCGCCGCATCATCGTCAAAGTCGGCACAAACGTCCTCACGAATCCAGATGGCCTGCTGGATGCTTCCACCATTGCGTCACTCGTCTCGCAAATCGTGGCGCTCAAAGCAAAAGGAACTGAGGTGATCCTGGTCTCCTCCGGTGCCATGGCAGCGGGGCGGGGCGTAATTTGTCATGGTGAGCGGAGTCGAACCATGACATTCCGCAGACGATCCACCTCTCGCATATCATCCTTCGGCTCCGCTCAGGATGACATGCGTTCGCGTGATGACGTAGCGAACCGCCAGATCCTCGCCGCCGTCGGACAGGTGCACCTCATGAAACGCTACGCCGAATTGTTCGACAGTCACGATGCTCTCTGTGCGCAAGTACTGGCGACGAAGGAGGATTTCCGCGATCGCCGCCACTACCTCAACATGCGCGGGTGCTTCTCCTCGCTCCTCGAGGAAGGAATCGTTCCCGTCGTGAACGAGAACGACGTCGTCGCGGTGGACGAGCTGATGTTCACGGACAACGACGAACTGGCGGGACTGATTGCATCGATGACAGATGCCGATGCCCTCCTGATCCTGTCCAGTGTCCCCGGCATCATGACCGGCAATCCGGATCATCCCCGATCGAAGATCATTCCCGAGGTCCGAAGCGATGCGGACTGGAAGAAGTACCTGCGTGCGGGAACCTCGTCATTCGGCCGCGGCGGCATGCATACGAAATGCGAAACGGGCAGAAAGATGGCCTCACTCGGCATTACAACCAGCATCTGCCTCGGGCGGGAGCCGGATGTACTGCTGAACATTGAAAGCGGAAAGAATCCCGGAACGGTATTCCTGCCTGAGAAATCGAAGTCGAGCATCAAACGATGGGTGGCGGAAGGCGACGGACAGGAAAAAGGTATCATCACCATCAACACATGCGCCGTGGAAGCAATCACCGCCGAGGGACGTGCGCGAAGCCTCCTGCCCGTCGGCATCGTGAAGATCGAAGGGGATTTCGAGAAAAACGATCTGCTCAAAATCAGAGACGAGCGCGGAAAAGATATCGGGATCGGACGGGCGCAGTACGCATCGGCACCCGCGAAGGAGGTGATGGGGAAACAGGGGCAGAAGGCGCTGATACATTACGATTACCTGTATCTTTCGTGAGGAAACCGAAGAATCCGAGGAGTCCGAAGAAATACCACCACACAACCACGTTCATTTATTTGAACCGTAGCACGTGCATCGTGCACGTGGTCGCTTGAGCGTCGCGCTCATGGTAGAGGGGCGCAACGCCCCTGCAACCATCGGCTACAAGCCGATGCTACACTCTCCTGCAAAGATCGAACTATGGTAAAATGCCGCCATCACTCACTTTTATACGTGAATCACACTCTTGCAATCATCGGCGTCGGCAACATGGGAAGTGCGTTCGCGTACGGCCTTTCACATATGAAGCCGGCAATGATTCTTCGTCTCTGCGACGGCAATTCTGAGAAGCTCAGAAATTTTCCGAATGCAAAACACTTCACCGATCCGAAAAAAGCGATTGTCGGCACGTCGGCGATCCTCCTCGCAGTGAAGCCTCAATCGTCCAAGGAACTCCTGAATGATCTCTCTCCTCTACTCAAAGATCGGCTGGTCATCTCCATCATGGCGGGCATCAGCCTCAAAACCCTCGGCAAACTCACGGGGTCGAAACGCATCGTCCGAGCGATGCCCAACCTGCCGGCGACCATCGGACTCGGCTGCACAGGATGGTGCGCCACTCCGGCAGTCTCGAAACCCGACCGGACATTCGTGGAAACGATATTCGGTGCAGTCGGCACGCAGATCGAATTGAACGATGAATCCAAGCTCGATGCGGTCACGGCGATCTCCGGCTCCGGACCTGCGTACTTCTTCCTCCTCGCGGAATTGCTGGGCATAAAAGCGCTGAAAGAAGGTTTTAGTCCTCAGGAATCCGCAGTCCTTGCGCGGGCGACCATGATCGGCAGCGGTGTGCTGGCGGCAAACGACAAGCGGACACTCACGGAACTCCGCGAAGCCGTCACCTCCAAAGGCGGAACCACCGAAGCGGCGCTGGCCTCGCTCAAGGGAAATCACCTGGATACGATCATCAATGAAGCCATCGACGCCGCCATTGCACGTTCCCGAAAACTCAGCTGACACCTCTTGCCATTTTTCCTTTTTGCCCTTTTGCCTTCGAAAATGCCCCTCCCCCTCCTCCGCCAATTGGCACGAACGAAAGCGGCCAGCCGGTCTCTTGGAACGCTGTCGGAAAAGACGATCACTGCCGTACTCCTCGATCTTGCAGATCTGCTCATCAAGGAAAGCAAAACGATTCTGCGAGCCAACGGTAAAGACTGTGCAAGGATGAATGAAAGCGATCCGCGCTACGACCGGTTACTTCTGACCATGGAGCGCCTGAAAGGAATCGCATCCGAAACCCGAACGGTTGCCGGACTCCCCTCCCCGCTTCGAAGAGTTCTGGAAGAACGGAAAAGACCAAATGGCTTGCACATCAAGAAAGTCACGGTACCGCTCGGCGTGATCGGCATCATCTACGAAGCGCGGCCGAACGTCACCGTGGACACATTTGCACTCTGCTTCAAGGCGGGAAATGCGGTCGTTCTCAAGGGCGGCAGCGATGCCAAAGATTCGAATGCCGCCATCGTCCGCCTGATCCGATCCGTCCTGAAGAAACACCGCGTCAATGAACATGCGATTCTTCTCCTGCCCCCTGATCGGCAAGCCGTGGAAACGATGTTAAAGGCCGTTGATATGATCGATGTGATTATTCCACGCGGAAGCCAATCGCTGATTGATTTCGTCCGGAAAACGAGCAGCATTCCGGTCATCGAAACGGGCGCGGGCATCGTCCACACCTACGTTGATGTCAGCGGAGACACAAAGAAGGCGGCTGCGATCGTCTTCAATGCCAAAACGCGGCGACCTGCGGTCTGCAACGCTCTCGATACCCTGATCATCCATCAATCGAAACTCAAAGACCTGCCCACCATCGTGAAGCCGCTGCTGGCGAAGAATGTGGAGATTTTCGCAGACAAAAGCGCTTATCAGGCATTGAAATCTTCTTACGATCCTAAACTTCTGAAACTTGCAACAGCCAAGCACTTCGGCACGGAGTTCCTCTCGCTCCGCTTGTCGATCAAAACGGTGAAGAATCAGGATGAAGCACTGAAACATATCGATCAATTCAGCTCGAAGCATAGCGAAGCAATCATTGCGGAAGACCAAAAAATCATTCAGCGTTTTCTGAGCGAAGTCGATGCGGCAGCGGTGTATGCCAATGCATCAACTGCCTTCACGGACGGCGCGCAGTTCGGCATGGGTGCGGAAATCGGCATCTCCACGCAAAAGCTCCACGCGCGGGGACCCATGGGACTGCAAGAGTTGACGAGCTACAAGTGGATTGTGGAGGGGGAAGGGCAGACAAGACAATAAGTTTTTGGTTATTGGTTGCTGGTTTTTGGTTGCTTTTCAACACTAACCAGAAACAACTAACCAGAAACCAGAAACCTATCCGGTGCTCCCGAATCCCCCTCTCGTCTCCGCACCGTGCGAATCCACCTCCTGCCACTCTGCCCGGTCGATTTTGACGAACAACCCCTGCGCGATCCGCTCTCCTCGCTCAACCGTCACCGGCTTGTCCGTCGTATTCTGCACCTGCACAAAAATTTCATCCTTCGGTCCATGGTAGTCATGATCGATGAGTCCGAGCGAATGCGGACAGATGAGTCCCCTCTTCCGCGGCATCGATGATCTGGGCATGACCAGCAATGCGTAGCCTTCCGGCACTTTGACGATGACGTTGCCCGGAATGAGTCCGATCGCCCGAGGAGGAACCGTCGTGGTTTCCCGCGTCACGAAATCGAACGCTGCGGAGCCAGCCGTCTCATACTGGGGCAAAGGCAAGGTCGGGTCGATGCGCTGGATTGAAACGATCATGGCAGGAAAGTGAGGAACGTAAGGTAAGTAAGGTAAGTAAGGTAAGTAAGGTAGTAATACGACCCACCTACATTACCTACTATACCTACATTACCTGCTTTACTTTCCTATTTTCTTCCTCATAAACGTCGGCACCTCCAGCTCCTCTTCATTCAACTGCGAACCGGAAAGCTTGATCACGGCATCATCCGTGCGCTCGGAGCGGGGCTGATCGGCGGGGGAAGACTTCTTGAACGACGGAAGACTCTTGAGTACCGGAACCTGTGACTGTCCCATCACCATATCTTTCTTTTCCTCAAAGCCCGTGGCGATCACGGTGCACTTCACTTGACCGGTGTACGCGTCATCGATGACGGCGCCGAAGATGATGTTCGCTTCCGGATCCGCGGCCTCTGTGATGATGCGCGCGGCTTCATCCACCTCGAACATGCTCATATCGTTGCCGCCGGTGATGTTGAAGAGAATGCCCTTCGCGCCGCTGATGCTGAGTTCAAGGAGCGGTGAATCGATGGCAGCCCGTGCCGCCTCGGAAGCCCTGCTGTCACCCGTGCCGTACCCGATACCCATGAGAGCGGATCCGGCATCCTGCATGACGGAACGGACGTCGGCGAAGTCAACGTTCACAAGCCCGTGGACGGTGATGAGGCTCGCGATGCCTTCGATACCGTGACGAAGGATCTCATCGACGATCTGGAACGCCTCGGTGAGCGGCGTCGTCTTGTCGATGAGGGAGAGAATGCGGTCGTTCGGAATGGTGATGAGCGTATCCACTTTGCCTCGGAGAGCTTCCAATGCCTCATCCGCCTGCTTGCGACGACGGAGACCCTCGAAGCTGAACGGACGCGTGACGACGCCGACCGTCAGAACGCCGAGTGACCTCGACAATTCCGCGATGTACGGAGCGGCACCCGACCCTGTTCCTCCGCCGAGTCCGGCGGTGATGAAGACCAGATCGGCGCCCTCGATGGCTTTCTTCAGTTCCTCCGCGCTCTCCTTGGCGGATTGGAGTCCGATGTCCGGATTCGCACCAGCGCCGAGTCCGCGCGTCGTCCCCCGTCCGATGTTCACCTTGAGCGCCGCGGGATTATGGAAGAGCGCCTGCGCATCCGTATTGACGGCGATGAACTCCACACCCCCGACTTTGGTGCTGATCATGCGGGACACGGCGTTGCTGCCTCCCCCTCCCACACCGATCACTTTGATGACCGCATTCGGAGCGATGTCCGGACGGATCTCCTGATGTCCGCCCGCGGCCGCAGGCGGCGTCGAATCATCGAAGCTTCCGCTGCCGCCGCTGCCGGCAGTGGAAGGCTTGCTTCCGAAAAGATTTCCGGACGAGGAGGATCCCTTGGAACCGGAGAAGAGGGAACGGAGCGTGTCGGACATGGGAATGGGGGTGAAAACTGATTGAAAATGGAAAAGATAAATGGAAAATTACGGCAATAAATTCTTGAACCAGGAACCGACCTGATTGAACGTGCGCTTGAAATCGAGACCGGACAGAGAGAATGAGGACGAACGACGCTGACCTTCACGGACTCCCCAGAGCAACGTACCGAGAGCAGTGGCGTACGCGGGATCATCCACTTTCTCGATGACGCCCCCGATCTCGACAGGGAAGCCCATCTGAACCGGGAGACCCAACACCTCACGTGCGATATCCAGCACACCAGGCGCCTTCACGGCGGCACCCGTCAGAAGGACTCCTGCAGGCAGGAGACCGTCGCGGCCGATGCGCTTGAGCTCTTCCTTCACGAGGGTGAACGTCTCGTAATATCTGGCCTGCATGATCTCCGCCATATAACGCTTGCCGACCATCTGCGTATCCATCTTGCTGACTTGCGACAGGTCGATCATCTCGCGCTCCTGAATCTCGGCGGGAAGGACGGAGCCGAACTCGATCTTGATCTTCTCCGCCGTGTCGATCGACGTCCGCAGTCCGATGGCAATGTCGTTCGTCACGTTTTCGCCGCCGACCGGAAGACTGACGGAATGCAGGATGGTCCCCTCTTCAAATACGGCGACGCTCGTTGACCCCGCACCGATATCGATCGTCACGACACCGAGTTCTTTCTGACGTTTGGTGAGGACCGCCTCGGAAATGGCGATGGTCGCAGGTACGATGGCGTCGACGTCGACGCCCGCCTGATCGATGCACTTCTCCAGATTCTTCACGTGCTGGATCTGACCGGTGATGATGTGAGCCTCGACCTCGAGACGGATGCCGGTCATGCCGACGGGATTCTTGATGCCGCGCTGCTCGTCGACGGCGTACGACTTGGGTTCGATGTGCAGAATCCGGCGATTGCTGGGAATACTCACCGCCTGCGCCGCCTCCAATACGCGTGCCACATCCTCCACCGTGATCTCGCTGCCGGAGATGGCGATGACGCCGCGACTGTCGAATGCTTCGATGTGCGATCCGCTGATGCCGACGAAGACATGATTCACCGGAACACCGGCCATGCGCTCGGCATCCTCCAGTGCTGAGATGATGTTATGGATGGTCTCTTCGATGTCGATGACGTGCCCTTTGCGCATCCCGAGCGACGGAGAGAGGCCGACGCCGATAACACTCGGAACCTGACCGCCGTCCGACGCGTCGACGACGGCGATGATAACGCGGATCTTGGAGCTACCGATATCGAGACTGCAGACAACGCGTTCCTTGGCCATAGAGAGTGGTGTGGAGTGGAGCGAAAGGGATCCATGCATCCCGAAGATGCACGAAGTAAACGCAGTCTAGAGAAGAGCAGGAAGGGACTGCAACACGGTCATGACTACGTTTCGTATTCAGTACGATGAAAATGTCGAGTGACGGAGAAAATAATTTTCCATATCCAGATACGGAAAGAACGTCCGGATAATAAAGAATGTACTCAGTAAAAAATTGTCGAATACAAAAAGTGTACGACATTCCGGATTTACCCCAGTGGCTGGGGCTCGGAGAATGCACAACCAGTATTGCGTCCAAGATGCTGGTGTGTGTTCCGTCCCATGTCGAACAAGCGGCTTCAAATTTCATGTTGGCAAGTTTCAAGTTTGCAGCTCAACGTGAAACCTGAAACCTGCAAACATACAAACCAATCGTCCGGAACTTCGTGGAAGAGATACTAGTGTAGTGTCTCCAAGATATCCGGACAGTGCTTCATCTGAAGAGGGAAAAAGGCAAAAAGGAAAGAAGGCAAGATGTTCGACTTTTTGCCCTGTTGCCCTTTTGCCATCTTGCCTTTGTACACCTTGGTTCATTGTCCTGAAACATGCGCGACACAACACTAGAGCAACGACATCTGCACCGCTTCCTTCGGTTGTTGATCCACCGTGTCCGATAGCCTCGAATCAGGAGAAGCGGCAGTGAGCGATCCCGGATCTGTCCGAAAATGACTCAGCCCATAGGATGTCGAGAGCAACGACTGAAACCGTTTCGTCGCGAGTGAGAACTCCAGCTCGGAAAACAACTGAAGAATGGGCGCGGCGGGAATATCATGAAGTTCCAGATCTGCAAGAGGGACAGGAAGATCAATATCGCATTTCAGCAGAGCCATCCTTTCGCAGAAAAACGCCTGCTCTCTGTCAGACTCCAACTTCGATCTCCACGACGACTTGATATTGGGAAGATGCTTGTAGATTTCCTCGATCGATCCGTACTGCGCAATCAGCGATGCGGCAGCCTTGGGACCGATACCCTTCACGCCATGGAGATTGTCCGAGGCATCGCCGACCAACCCTTTGTATGAGGGGATCTGTTCAGGCGTGACCCCGTACTTCGCCAGCACTTCTTTCTCACCCAGATACTCGGCGGCCTGATACCCCTTGTGCGGAATGGCGATCCTGATCGTCGAGGAAGCCAGCTGGAACAAATCCCGATCACCCGAGACGATCGTCACCCTGTCTCCTGCCCGTTCTGCCGCCCGCGCGTAGGAACAGGCGAAGTCATCCGCTTCGAAACCCGCGTCCTCGACGCAGCGGATGCCGAATGCGTCAATGACGGCCCGCGCGCGGGGAATCTGGACATAGAAATCATCCGGCGTCGCCTGACGACCGCTCTTGTACTCGGCATATTCGGTGTGACGGAACGTCTCATTGCCGGCATCGAAACAGAAGAGAACGCTGTCAGGCAGCTCAGTACGCAGTATCAGCAGAAGCATCGAGGCGATGCCGAACACCGTGTTCACCTGCTCTCCTTTGGACGTGCGCATCGTGCGGGGAATTGCCCAGTACGCCCGATACAAGAGATGGTGACCGTCAATGATGACGAGATGCTTCATGGAGGCAGAGTATCAGAGATGAGAATAGAAGGGTGGAAAGCCCTCCCTTATACTCTCTCATTCTCTTCTTCTCGTACACTACCCCGATAAATACATCTCCCTACAATTCCACAAGCATGACAATCCTGAAGGGTTACAGGAAAACAGGAAAACATGTATACTGTCCTGATCCATTCACACCAACCCCCACATGACTACCGTCTCGCCAGCCTACGACAACAAGATCCTGCGGAAGTACTCCGCACGGACAGTCGAACATAAAGGGGAAAACAAGGCTGCACTCCAGGAGGAGCTCAAATGGATTGCGGAACCGAAACAGCCCATCGTCTGTCTGCCGACAGGAATCACCGATGCACTGGGAGGCAAACTGTTCGAACAGGTGCTCTCCGGTCTGTTGGAGCTGCCGATTTCCCTCGTCATCAGAGGACGGGGATCGAAGAAGTACGGCGATACGCTGACGAAACTGGCAAAGACTAAAAACCATCGCGTCGCGATCATCACCGATGACGATCTGCACGTCAGAAGGATGCTCGCGGGCAGCGATATCGCACTGTTCTTCTCCACGAACGACGACGAAGGAATACTGGAAAACTGTCTGCGTTACGGAGTGATACCGGTGTCTCTCCCCATGGAAATCCTCGAGAACTACAATCCGGTACAGGAGAGCGGCAATGCATTCGTCTACGAGGATCCCAGCCACTGGATGTGCTTCGCCAGTCTCGTCCGCGCACTGGAGACATTCAAGTTCCCCTTCGACTGGAGAACCATCCAACGACATGCCATGGATGCGATGGATCGTAAAACGGCAATGGTGGAGACAGCGGCATAGCAAGCGAAGGAAACCCACATCGAGTAATAGCGGAAAAACCTTTCTGCCCTTTCTGCCATTCCTGCCTTTTCTGCCCTCGTTTACACATCATCATCATCCGGAATTCCGAGTTCGTTATCGTCCTCCGTATCTTCGGAAATGAGTTCGTCGTCGTCATCCAGAACGAATCCATCATCATCACCTGCTCCTGACCCTGACCCGGTGCCATCGTCGTCATCACCGCTGAAACAAAAGAGCCAGCTGAAGGGGAAAAGTGGAGAAAACATAAGGGAGAGGAAAGCGCCGCGAAGTATAATGAGTGTTGAGGAGGACGCAAGGCGAATTTGTGAATGGATAGAGGAAAGGAAATATACGGAAGACTGTGGATGTCTTTCCTCTGATCTTCTCATCCCCTACTATGGTGACACTATGCGAATCACACGTCTGATGATCCTGTCCGCCTCTTGTGCAGTATTCTTGGCTGCATGCGGCAAAGAACCGCCTCCCGTCCCCGCTCCACTCGAATCGAGGGAGTCGTTGGAAACGAAAGCGAATGCCGGCGATGCCGATGCCCAGTTCGAGCTGGGAGCCGCATACCACGACGGATCCGGAGGACCCAAAGACCTCGCGATTGCCAAGAGTTGGTTCGAGAAAGCCGCAGCGCAGGGAGAAGTGCGCGCAGAATTCAACCTCGGTGTGATGTATTACATGGGGGAAGGCGTGAAGCAGGATTATGACGTGGCTCGGGATTGGTTCGAGAAAGCCGCGGAGAAGAAGAACCCCCGCGCGCAGTTCAATCTCGGGGTGATGTACTACCGTGCCGAAGGCGTACAGCAAAATTTCGACAAGGCCAAGGAGTACTTCGCGTTGTCCGGAGGACAGGGATTCCAGGAAGCTGCATTCAACCTCGGTGTAATGCACGCCAAGGGGGAAGGGGCGGAACCGGACATCGGACAGGCGTACGCATGGTTCTCGCTTGCCCGCGATCTGGGAAGCGAGCGTGCGCCGGAAGTCATCAAGAACATCGAACGCGCACTGAAGCCCGACCAGCTGGAGCTCGTCCAAAAAATGGCGACAGCGTTGAAGGAAGAAGTGCAGAAGGAGACGAAGGACCGGTGAAACCATTGTGAGTCACACAATAGATTCGTGCTGCCGTGACAGTGCCGGATGAGTGGATGGAATTGTTTGCATGCCCGGAGGTCAGCAGACCTGCGCTTCCGATATTCCGATCCCCGATCCCCGATATTCTGATACTCTCCGTCCATGCTCCACTACATCGGTCTCACCGGCTACATGGGAAGCGGCAAAGGCGAACTCGTGAAGATGCTGCAGGAACACGGGTACACGTACATTTCGCTTTCCGACATGGTTCGCGAGGAAGCGACAAAGCAAGGATTGCCGCATGAACGCGAACATCTGCAGAAGATCGGCAATGCACTTCGTAAATCAGGCGGTGCGGGCGTACTCGGGAAAAAGATTTGCGAGAAGGTTGAGAAAGAGGCAGGAAAAAAGTGGGTGATCGACGGCATCCGCAATCCGGGCGAGTGGAAGGAGCTGAAGCAGCTGCCCGGCTTTCAAATGATCGGGGTCAGCGCGCATCCGGACATCCTCGTTGAGCGTTTGATCGCCAGAAAGCGCGAAGGCTCCGCGCTGACAAAAGAGGACATTCTCGAGCGGATGAAGAAAGAACGCGGCATCGGCGAACCGCCCGACGGTCAGCAGGTGCAGAAATGTCTGGATGAGGCTGATTACTTCATTTTGAATGAAGGATCACTGGAGGATCTGAAGAAGAAGCTCGATCACTTCATCCGCCTTCAAAGCGGCGAGGACCGTCCGACGTTTCACGAAGTATTCATGGAGATCGCCTACACGTGGGCGAAGCGCGCCACCTGCCTCCGGCGCAAAGTCGGCTCGGTGATCGCCAAAGATTCCCAGCAACTCACGGCAGGCTACAACGGCGCACCGCGCGGCGTACCGCACTGTGCTGAGCTGGGAGGATGTCTGCGGGAGAAACTCGGCATCCCCTCCGGCCAACGCCACGAGATCTGCCGCGGGACGCACGCGGAACAGAATGCAATCACACAAGCCGCAAAGCTCGGCATTTCAATTGCCGGCTCCACCCTCTACTGCAACTGCTTCCCCTGCGTCATCTGCACCAAAATGATCCTGAACGCCGGCATCGGAACGGTCGTCTACGACGCCGACTACGACGATCCCCTCTCCAAGGAAATCCTCGGCCAGCAGAAAGAACTGAAGCTGATCAGGTATGAGGGGAGGCGGGTGAGGGCGTAGAGTAAAGCGGAGAGGAAAGCGAAGAATTCAAATTGAATGATTCAGATTCGTTTGCTACCCTCGCACAGCTCTTTATCACGTAAACACCATTCCGGGTCAGTAGCTCAGTCCGGTAGAGCAGTTGCCTCTTAAGCAATTGGCCGAGGGTTCAAATCCCTCCTGACCCACCACTCAAATTCAAATCAACAAGCCAATCAAGTCATCGACTGAACTCTGCCGGGATAATTTCAGATACCGGAAGCCCCAACACAATCCTTTTGTATCTTTCATTCTGAAGCTCAATCGTGATGTGCTGCTTCCCCCACCGCGTCACGTACCAAAACTCTTTGCCGCGCGGTGTGTAGTACGTCCCCGCTTTGATGACACCGGGAAGGAACGTGCCGGGTATTCGTATTTCTTTCCATGAAGTGACGGGGAGCTCATGCTTCAACTCGCGAACATGGGAAAGCGGGATACGGAACAATCCGTGGAAACCCCAAACCTTTTCCCAGAAGGAAAGACCAATGATCAGATTGCCGTTGACGATTTGCAGGTGCATGACGACAGACTACACCTCTCACCGCAGGAAGAATCCTGCGCTGGTGCTTAAAACACTTTCCTGGGCTTCACCATGCCCTCGCGCTTTTTATCAGGTTCCAACAAAGCCATGGGCAGATCATTGAGCCACGCGATGTGCGGCAGGTCCTCCGAGCAGGTTCCGGCAACGCTGCGACCATTACGCAGGTGCTCCCACTGATTCGGCGTCACGATCACGCTGTCAAATGAACGAAGTACGTCTTTCAGCGGCATGATGTCCGTCCACTTGACCTCGTCGGGCTTGACCGCTTCCTCCACCAACCACTCCCCCACCATCGTCCGCCTGAGTGCGGAGAGGTACCCGCCGCACCGCATGCTCTCACCCAGATCATGGGCAAGCGAACGAATGTAGGTTCCGGCATCGCAGCGCACGGTCAGCGTCATCTTGGGATAGACGTAATTACCTACCTTACAATGGAGAATGTTCACTTCCCGCGCCTTCATCTCGAACGACTCCCCGCGCTGCGCTTTACGGTAGGCTCGCGTTCCGCCGACATGCACAGCCGAGAAAGCCGGCGGCACCTGACTCACTGTACCGAGAAAACGATCATCAATGAGCGCCTGAATGCGCGAAGCATCGTCCGGCGGGAGCCAGCCTGCTTTCAAGGGAACGACTTCAATGGCACCCTCGGCATCGTAGGTCGTACTGACCGCACCCAATGTCACCTCCGCCTCATACTCTTTTTCCAGCCCCTTGAAGAGCTCGACCACCTTCAGCGCCTTGGAACCGACCGCAAGCACCATCAGTCCCGTCGCCAGAGGATCCAGCGTTCCCAGATGACCGATGTGGCGTTCGCCGAGAGTCCGTCGCACCTGCGAAACGATGTCATGACTGGTCGGTCCGCGTGGTTTGTCGACGAGGAGGAATCCGTGGCGCATGATAAAAGGATAGGGCAAGAAGGCAAAAGGGCAAGAAGGCAAAAAATACTCTCACGTATTGCCCTCTTTCCTTTTTGCTCTAATGCCTTCCGTGCCAACCTCCAATCCACTACCATCCTTCCCATGCCCGTCGTTGCTCTCAGTTGGGATCTTGCCGTCGTGGTCTTCTTCGCCATTCTGATGAGTCTCGGATTCATCCTCGGGAAGAACCGGATCATCACGGTGATCATCGCTTCCTACATTGCGGTGATCGCGACGGAGGGCATCGGCAGGGTGTTGGCACGATTGACAGGACACGGATCCGGACTGTTCGAGTCGATGGGGGTCCCGGTTGATCCCATCCTTCTCTCACTCGCGAAAATATTCCTCTTCGCGCTCTGCGCCGGTGTCTTCGTGCTGAAGAGCGGGATCGATGTCTCCCACAAAAAAGATGCCGGGTCGATCGTGACCATCGTCCTGACCGGCCTGCTCGGCTTTTCGCTCTCAGGACTCATCGCTTCCACCATCCTCTCCTACGCGGCAGGAAGCTCTCTCCTGACCAGCGGTTTCTTGCCGGCATCCGTCGCCGGCCCGCAGCTGCACAAAGGCACACTGGCTGTCCTGCTGATACTGAATCAGGATCTGTGGTATGCCCTTCCGGCATTCCTGATCGTCACAATCGGGTTTATCAAGAACTCGGAATGACGGAAAGGACGCAGTAACATCTGGCTTAAGGGATCTCCGTATTCGTTTCCTTCCGTCCGCACGTAAAGCGCCGATCCCGCTCTTCCGATACCTCTTCTCAAATGCTCTTGCGTGAAAAGATCGATGTCGTAATAATGCGCCTGTTTCCTTCTCCCCTCCTATGAAGCATCTTCTTGCTCAAGTCTCCGGAGCCGTCGCGGCTTCTCAATTGTTCGTAGGCAAAGCATTTGCCGCTCTGTCGGATCCAAATCCCATCCCAGGACTCTCCTCTGACGTCGACATCAAGAACGCTATCGTCACAGTGATCACCTACGTGCTGGATTTCATCCTCATCATCGCGGTGCTCTTCGTGATCATCGCGGGCATCCGTCTGATCGTCTCGGGTGGTGACGAGGGAGAAAAGGATAAAGCGAAGACCACCATCATCTACGTCATCGCCGGTATCGTGATCATCCTCCTCGCAAGAGTCATCGTGATGTTCGTGAACAATATCTTCTGATCTTCTTCAGACCGGATTGTCCCCCCTCCCCCGTGCAAACGCGGGGAGGGGTTTTTGCAACATCCAAAAGTCCGTAACCATCTTTTGCCTTTTTGCCCTTTTTCCTTTTCATGAAACGATGATTGTCGTGGGCATTCCAAAACAGAGCGCTATGCAGGCGTTATCACTTCAGCCACCCTCACATCCTCCTCTCTCTCTTGCTTCCTGCGGACCGCTTTGGTGGGACGCAGGGGATCATTGACGAAAACGGCATCGGGGGTGACTTCGACGATCTCGGTCACCGGTACGGGCTGACGGTAAAGAAAGAACCTGCGGGGAAACAGCCACTCCGATGTGAAATGGTGCGTGTTGAACTGGATGTCATCGCACCTGCCGAGCGTGACATTCGACTCATGGGTCCGGATGGGCTGCCCCAGAATGGTCCGTCCGTCGCTTAAGAGCAGACGAATGCGGACAAGATCCTCCGGAGGAGCGAGACGATCTTCGCCTCTGATGTGCACCTGCATCCCCCACCCGATGATGTCGACGGTTTGGAGAAACAGCGTGTGACGCGAAAACGCTCCGATGACGAAGAATCCCTGAATGTTTCCTGTATCGGGATCCAGCACCGGATCCCCGAGAAATGCGACGACTTCCTGCGTACCGTCATCGACGACAGGCATTCCCCGGCACATGGAAGCGCGAACGTGCATGGGGAGAGTATAGGCGAGACGAAAGAAGGCAAGAAGGCAAAAGGGCAAGAGGGAAAGCAGGTATCTTGTTGCCTTTTTGCCCTTTTGCCCTTTTGCCCTTTTGCCTTTTCATAGTGAAGAATCGAGTAGGTCAAAGCCATCGTCTTTGCTACAATCCCTTCCATATGCTGCTCTTCGCCGGATCATCCCATCCCGTCCTCGCCAACGCTCTCGCAAAAGAATTGCAGTGTCCGCTGGGGAAAGTATTGCTGAAGCCCTTCAGTTGCGGGGAACGATATATCCGCTACGAAGAGACGCTCCGCGGCAAGAGCGTCTACATCATCCAAACGGGAACGCAGCGCCCCAATGAAGATCTCATGGAACTGTTCCTGATGTGTCAGGCTGCGAAGCTGAGCTTCGCAGCTTCGGTTCACGTCATTCTCCCGCACTTCCCGTATGCCAGACAGGATCGTGTCGCGCTGCCGCGGGAACCCATCTCCGCCAAATTGATCGCGCACCTGCTGGAAGAATCCGGTGCGGATCATGTCATCACGCTGGATCTTCACTCGGATCAGGTGCAAGGATTCTTCTCGGTTCCGGTGGACGCATTGGATGCCCGGCCAATCTTCGCGTCGTACCTCGCGGCCAAGAAGTTCAAGCACCCCGTCGTCGTCACCCCGGATACCGGTGGCACGAAGCGGGCCAAGAAAATGGCGGATCTCATCGGCGCGGATCTGGCAATCATGCACAAGAGCCGATCCGGCCACCATCAGGCGGAAATTCTGGAAGTGGTCGGCGACATCGAAGGCAGAACCTGCATCATTTTCGACGACATGATCGATACGGGATCGACGCTTTCACCCGCCAAAGAAGCGCTGCTCAAACGGGGCGCCGACCCTGAAATCTACGCTGCGGTGACGCATGCCGTTTTCTCAGGCAAAGCCGTCGAAAACCTTACCAAGGCAAATTTCAAGGAAATAATCGTCACCGACTCGATTCCGATGAACACGGCCGCACTGCCCAATCTGAAAGTCCTGACCATCGCACCGCTGCTGGCGGAGGTGATAGGGCACATGGAAAGCGGCGAGAGCGTGACGCAGATCTACGAGAAATAGCCGCTCTCCGCTCAAGCGAGAAAGGTGTTCAGAACCCCGCAAACTTTGTGCCGGCATCGAACAATCTGCAATTGATCAACACCATGATCCTTCCTGATTCCTGACTTCCCTTACGTCCCCATCACAATTCCGAAGAAAAAGACCGCAGCGGAGAGGAGGTAGAGAATCACCGACATCTGGGTGAAGGCGCGGATCAGGAGAGGGCGAAAGAAAACGGCACCTTCGGCAACGAGAATGGAGAGAGGCAATACGGCAACAACGATGTACCGGAAATTCTGGGAAGGCAGATACGGACTCTTCAGGCGGAAGAGAAGTAGGCAGAACAGCAAAGATCCGAGGATGATGACTGGGACAGAATCACCGCGCCGCATCATCTTGAAGCCTCCCAGGAAAACCAGCGGGAAAAGCAGCATCCCGAAGACCAGCAGAACGGATGCCTCCTGTCCAAAATCCGCATAACCGAACTGCGATGTGAGAAAAACAGCTTCGGGGAAATTCTGCGACCGAGCCCCTGCATCGGCCCCCAGCATTTGCCTGTGAAGGAGTACTTCAATGGGATTGAACGAAAATAACTCGCGCACTGAGGGTTGCAATAGTTTGCTCCCTTGCAGAAGCTGAGCGTTCGCGACCAGACCGTAATTGGGATCGGCACGATGACGCCAAAGGAGGAGTGGCGATGCCACAACGACTGCAAGCAGCGTCGAAAGAACCACTGACGAGAATCGGCGTTTCCAAGTATCCATTCCTGCAACGGCCGACAAAGCGGTGACAGGAAGCCAGAGAAGTGCATTGCCCTTGGTCACAATCCCGAATCCGATGATCAGACCGACGATTCCCCAATCCCAAAGGCGACGGGATTTGACGGCACGTAGTATTTGCAGAAACCAGAGAAATCCGAGAAAAGTCACCAGAACATCATTATTGATTTGAGAGGTGAGGAATATCAATCCGGGGAATACGGAGAGGAAAGCAACACCAAGCAGCATACGCACACGATCCGTGCCAAAGACGAACCGGAGTATTCCGACTCCCGTCAATAGCATGCCGACGGCAAGGAGAAGCGAGAGTTGTTGTACGTACACGAGAGCCAGTGCCGGAGACACGAAACGCTCGGCGACGGCATAGAACGGCGCAGCGAAGAAATAGTACAGCGGAGCCTGATGTGCCTGCCATGATGAAAAAGTCAGGGGCACGGTCCAATGCGTCGCAACATGCTGGAGGTATGCGACATGGCCGGAGACATCATGCGCATGGATGTAGTATGGAAGAGCGAAAGTGTACGCCGTTCTGAGGACAACGCCGCCGAGAAGCACAAGGCCGATCGGACGTGGAAAACCGGACGGAAAGAGAATCCTCAACAGCAGCCGGTACCAGACGAGGATGATCGTCAGGCAAGCGAAAAAGTAAATCCAAGGGACAGCATTCTGGCGGGATGGCTCCAGTCCGAAAATGAAAGACGGGATGTCGTCTTCCATATGCATGGAAAATTCAAAATGGTTCCAACCTAGATGCAAGACGGACGACAGATCCATAATGAATTGATCTCGATGAAATGCGACACCGACACCGTTCACCGTCAGCGTATCCATGGGAGTGCGGTTACGGAAGTACCGCATGAATACGAGCGGAGACCACCGGGAAGGCACGAACATGTCGAATGATCCCCGCAGATGACCGGATTCGATCAGCAGATCCATCAGCGGCATGTCAAAAGCCCTCTGCTTGCCGCTGGAGAACCTCTCCACGCCGTTCGCTGTGACCGGATATACCAGCGAGTAAGCACAGACAGTCAGAAGCAAAGCGGCCATTGCGGCAACTGAAATGAACCCGACCTGAAGAGCGCGCCGAAACGGGGATGCAGGAGGAACCATGCAAGAAAACTCACATGGGACTATAGCAGATTCCAGAGCAGCTTGACCGAATGCCCGCTCATTCGTACTCTTGTGTCCGCCGGTGGCACCACTATCTTGCCACCGACCGATGATCTTTCTGTGTTCGTGGGCGATTAGCTCCCGCCTTCGCCTACTGCTACACTGAACACAGCGATTGCATCTGAAGTTACTCGAATCATAGGATGGCTTCGGCGGGCAGGCAGCTGGTTCTTTTACTTCCTCGTGAGTTATCGGGCGATTAGCTCAGCTGGTTAGAGCGCCACACTGATAATGTGGAGGTCGGCTGTTCAAGTCAGCCATCGCCCACCAATATTCATTCCCCTTCCCGGAAACGCAACTGTTCGAAACGACCAGACTGTCATCATCCCTGCTTTGATTGTTCCAAACAGATCTGGATTCTACCAACTTCGTTCACAATATTTGATCAATATATTACAGGAACACAAAAGGAAAACTCCTCAAAAGCAAACACTTGATACCGAGAGGATTCATCTGTATAAAAATCGTCGTCTTATCCCTTACCAATTTCTCACTATGTGCCAGAAATCACCCCTCGGCATGGTTGCCTTCGCGCTGGTCATCATCGGCGCTCTGAACTGGGGTCTCGTCGGCTTGGGTACGCTGGTCAATGGAATACCGTCCTGGAACGTCGTGGAACTCCTGATCGGCACCTGGCCGACGCTCACGGCGATCGTCTACCTGCTGGTCGGTCTTGCTGCCATCTACAAGCTGGTCGCATGCAAGAAGTGCTGCGGAGGAACTGAAGGCGGCAGTTGCTGCGGCACACCAAAGTAATGCGGATTCAAAGAAAGAGGGGCTGCCGGCGCAGCTCCTTTTTTATTGTTTGAAAAACACCTCCACCGGAACGGCATTCGGCTGCTCCATGCCGTCACGGATGATCCGTGAGAGAACGTGCGCGGCGGGATCGAAAATGAACTCATACGGAATATCCCTGCCGTCTTCCGCAATGAAGATGCCGACGACGCGGACCGCCTGCGGCGGACCGGCGAGAGGAAACAAATGCGTCGCCGAGCCCATCAGAGCGCCGTGATCCGCGAGCATCTGACGGGTGACGGTGAACAGCTGCTTCTCCGTGAACCGGGGTGAAGCCGGAGCGGATGAGCTTGATTGGAGCGGATGTATTTCCTGATCGGGCATCCGCTTTGCGTCCAAAGATGTCCGCTGATCCGGCGTCAGAAGCGGCGATAAGACCTGTTCCGCCCGCAGCAGAACCGCCTGCCATTTTTCAGACTGCAGCGGATACCCCGCTTCCTTGAGAAGAACGGGGAGATCGCGATGTTCACGGAACATCGACACTCCTGAAACCGGATCATCCATTCCCCGTCGCATCAGTGACTCTGACCAGACATCGATCAGCCAAGCGGCAACGGGCATCGGATGCGATCGGACGATGTCCGGCAACGCGCCTATCCCCGTATCCGCAAGCGGAGACAGGCGGCAAGCATTCCGGAGTGCGGGCGATCCTTCCTCTCCCCCGATCCGTCCGGGATCGAGACCCAGGCGCAGCGCGATGAGACCGGACAGGACACCGGACTGATCGAGTCTCCTGCCGAGCGAGAGAAGGTCCCGGATGCCATCGTCGGACAACGGAGTGTACGTGCGGAAGAAGACCGCCAGAACAAACGGATCGTCCTGAAACGACGGTGAATCCGCTTCGGTCTGAATCTCCTGCGCAGCCAGCGATGCGGCATCCGCTGTTTTTTGCAGCATCCAATCGAGAGGAACGGGCGACTGCCTCTCCGCTGATCCCAAGTGATATTGTGATCCGACCGACAGTATCGACACGGCGTGAGACGTCTTGAGGAGAACGGGCGCATCCAACGGAACGACGCTCCAGACGTCTCCGTCACGACGCACCCAGACGGTGGCATCGAGAAGAATCAGTGATCGGACGCTATCCAGCAAAAAAACCGAGTAACCCGGAACCGAAAGAATCGCCTCACCGGCAACGAGTGAAACGTGTGTGTCATCCTGAATGCGCAGACTGCTTTGGGGCTCCAGAATGCCTTGCAGTCGCCATCCGACATCAACAGTACGTCGCATATCTCCGGCCTCGATCATCCTTGCTTCATGCACGGATACGCTTCCGGTCAACGCCGCACTGCTTGCAGGCAGAACTGCATGGACGCCCGCAGCCAGCGTCAGGAGGAGGCACGCCAGCGGAACCGCCACGAAATGTCGATGGGTTTGGGTGTGCATTTTTCATGTAATCTTAGCAGAAAAGAGGCTTTTATTCAATCGGATTAATGCTAAGGAAACTCTGAAAAAGCAAGAAAAGTTGTCATGGTGAGCGGAGCCGAACCATGACAACGAGCCAAAATGTTCATCCTTCGACTCCGCCACTGGCGTTCGCGAATGCCGTGGCTCCGCTCAGGATGACATTTTGGTAGTTTTTCAGAGGTTCCCTAAGGAATCGAAGTATTCAGAGAAAGGAATCCGAAGAAACCTAGGAGTCCGAGGAGTCCGACGAACAGCCGTCTTTCTTGTATTCCTGCATCATCATTTTTCAATCTATAACCACACTGTCCGCTGATCGCCCGCTTGCGAGGTTCGCCTCGGGCGACTGACCGCTGTACGCTGTCGTCATGCGCATCCTCGGCATCGATCCCGGCCTCTCCACCGCGGGACTCGGATTCCTGCACATCGGCCCGAATCGAACGATCATCGAAACCGACTGGCTGACGATCAAGACTCCGACTGCTCTCCCTCTTGAGGAAAGATTATTCGAACTCCATGAGAATTTGACGGAATACCTCGAACAAACCAAACCGGATCTGGCAGTCGTCGAGCAGCTCTTCTTCACAACGAATAAGCGGACGGCGATGGATACGTCTGCTGCCAGAGGCGTCATTCTGCTGACGCTCCGCACGCATGCCACTCAAATCATCAGCGCAACCCCGCTTCAACTCAAGATGTCCATCACCGGCGACGGACACGCGGACAAGAAGCAGGTGCAGGAGATGGTGAAGAGAATTCTGAAACTGAATGAAATCCCCTCCCCTCCGGATGCGGCGGATGCGCTCGCTCTGGCGTTGTTCGGAGCATATTCGAGAAAAGCTATCTGTTAACAATCCACAATTATCCGTAGCGGCGATTCGAAAATCGCCGCATGCATGAGTCCCGCAGCGGTTTTCGAACCGCTGCTACGGAACGTTGAAATTTGTCGCTGGAGACAGTGTGAAATTGGTCATTTTCTGCTGACCGTTCCCGATCCGACATCCCACACATCCCCGATCTTCAGTCCCGGCAGCAGGTGCGCCGTGGTGACAATCGTCTGATAATCGGAACAATGCCTCAGCAACACCTCCTGATGCGCCTCATCCAGCTCTGAGAGAACATCATCGAGAAGGATGATCGGCTTCTCCTTCTTTCTCTCTGCTAGCAATGAAACGGAAATGAAGAGCAGCGCGACGAATCCCGCACGCTGCTGACCGCGGGAAGCGACGATTCCCATGGAACGGCCGTCAATCAGCACGTCCCAATCATCGCGGTGTGGGCCGGCCGTCGTGGTACCGGCGGGAATATCCTTGATTCTCCGATCGTTCAGCAATGTCAGAATTTCCCCCCGGATGCCATCTTCATCTTGTGCATACGTCGATCGGAGGTAGGAGAACTCAATCCGTTTCCATTCCTCACCAAGCCGCGCCAGCATTGCGGGCAATTGCTTGCCGATCGAATCGGACAGAAGCAGACGAGCCCTTTGGATTCCGGCACCCACACTCGCCAATTCCTCATCCCATATCGACAAATCGTTCTCCGGCACCTCGCCCGAATCGATGCGCTTCAATAACGCATTGCGCTGCTTCAAAGTCCGCTCGAGACGCATCCGAAGTGGCAGATACGTTGGATCGAGCTGGACGAGGAGGGAATCGAGGAATGCGCGTCGCTGCGACGGCGGACCGGTGAAGATGCCAAGATCCTGCGGGAGGAACGAAACCGCCGGAAGTGAACCGATGAACGTCGCAAACGGGACACGGACATCGGACAAGAAACACGCAGTCGCGCGGCTTGGAACCTGTTGGAACACAACTTCCAACGTACTGTTCGATCCTGCATCGGATACGACGTCCGCACGAACGCGAAAATGACCATCATTCCATCTGATGACATCCTCCGGCTTCACTCCGAGGCAGGATCTCCCCTGTGACAGGTACCCGATGGCCTCAACAATATTCGTCTTGCCGCTGCCGTTCTCCCCGACCAGCAGTTGCATGGAGTTCGATCCAAACAGTAAATCCAGCCGATCGTACGAGCGGAAGAATTCGAGGGAGAGGGAGAGGAGGCGCACGGACGAGGATGAGAAGATGAAAGGAAATAGAGGAGGAGAGAAACAAAATCCCAAGAAATAATGTTCGCAGGATCCGGAATGATTGTAGAGAAACTGACGATCCTCTCATCCTCTCATCTTCTTATTCCTCTCATCCTCTCCTCAAGCACCCTCAAAATCACCTCCACATACTCCTTCCGCGGATTGTACCGTTCCAGTTCCTCCGGCAACACCCAGCGGAAATCATCCACTTCATCATGATCGACCTTCACGACAGAATCATCAGGAGCTTCCAAAGCGACGAAGCAGAGCTTCTGCCCCGCATTCACCGGATTGTATCTCGCGAGAAACTCCGGAGGAAAATCGTAGCAATACGTATGCGCACTCATCTGCACGGGAACAGCCAATAACAATCCCGCTTCCTCATTGAGTTCCCGCAATGCCGCCACCTCCGGCGTTTCCCCTTCTTCGATCCCCCCTTGCGGCAACTGCCATGCATCGGATTTTCGCGGTTTATGAACGAGAAGAATCCTCGCGGAACCATCAGAATCTTTCTTCAATACCAATACGGCAACTGCGGAGCGATATTTCTTCATGACAGAATCTTACTGGTAGCCGGTAGCTGGTAGCTAGTAGCTGGGATGGATTATGAGAACAGCAAATAGACAACTGCCATCTACCGGATGCCAACTACCTCTCTGACCGTGAAAAGTAACAACTAACTTGAATGCTTTTCTTCCTTCAGCTTCACCTTCATCCGCTTCATGCAGACGGGGCAGAACTTCTTGAGTTCACGGAAGTCGGCTTTCTTGGCCTTGGAGATACGCACGGTGCAGATGCGCATCTTGCATTCCGTACAAAAGCCGGCGTAGACCGTTTTCTTACCGCGTGGCATAGCTGCGGCACTTTACTGGGAGACGGACAGGAGTGCAAGCCCAACGAAGACGAAGGCGAAACTGACCGCCTTGATCAGCACGGAACGGGAATCCAGGAGCTCTCTGGGCACAAATGCCGGAATGAAACGGGAGAACACCCATGCGAGTGCGATCACGAGGAAGAGCTGTACGTTTCCGACGATCGCCACAAGGGACGCTTTTCCGAGATCGTAGGCAACAGTTCCGAAGTACTCGCCGAGGAAGAACACGATGATGACAACCGCAGAACCGAGATAAAACCTGAGAGGGACGCGGCGGACGAGAGCAACGACTCGACTCCGGAGGGAAGGGATCGCCACCGGAGTGAATATGCAGAGCAGCTCACGACCGATGAGAAGCCAAAAAAGTACCGCCCATACTGTCTGGTTCTCGAGGAGTGCCGCTTTCTTGGCAACGTAGAAAGGCAGGTACAGGAGGGCGAGACCGAAGAGAGGAAGCAAGACGCGTGCATGGAAGATATCGCGCCGCCAGAAAGAGAGAATCAGCGCACCGCTCAGCACCAGTAGGGCTCCTCCGGCCTGCAGGGACGTCCAGGTTTCATGAAAAAACAGAAACCCGATGATGCTGATGAAGATGGCGAGGAGCGCCCACGACAGGTTGCTGACCGAGGCATCAATCCTGTCCAAGAGAAGGAACACGCACATGTCCCCGAGGTACGCGATCATTCCCGCAAGCAGCAGAATCCACCAGAACGATGTCTGCACGTCCAACACCAATGCCATCCCGATAAGAATGGGAATAGAGAACAGCGACTGGCTCCAGAGCAGGATGGCGGGATGCTTCTCATACTGCCGGACCAGACCCGAATCCAGCACATTCACCAATGCCCAGGAGAGAGCCGAAAGGAGGACGAAGAGGAGCCACATCGGGAGGAGGAGAGGAAAGAGAGGTGAGAGAGGAGGAGAGGAACAACAGTTGCAGGTTTCATGTTCGCAGGTTTCAGGTTTTGTGTATAGGAACTTGAAACCTGAAACTTGAAACAAACCCTCCTCTCATCCTCTCATCCTCTACTTCCTCTCATCCTTGTAAATAATTGAACGCCCCGTTTGCCGCCACCGTCGCCTCCCCCGCCGCAGTCGTGAACTGCGCGAAGTGGTTGGAGTTTCCCGTCAGATCACCGGCTCCGAAGACGCCCGCGATGTTCGTCTGCTGATCCTCACCGACGTTCAGGAATCCTCTTTCGTCCAATGCACAACCCAAGCGGACCGGCAGACTGACCGCAGGATCGGATCCGACTTCGACAAATACGCCATCCACTTCAATGGTGTCCGAACCGGCATGCGGTTCATTCAGCAACAGATTCGTCACCTTAGCATCTCCGCGGATTTCCTTGAGCGTACGCTCCATCACCAGTTCCACGTTCGGCTTCGCGCGGATCTTGTCGGACCAGAACGGCTCGGCGCGGAATTCCTTGCGCCGATGGATCAGGTACACCTTCTTCGCCACTTGCGCGAGGATCACCGCACCCTCCACCGCAGAATCCCCTCCCCCGACCACCGCGACGGTCTTATTCCGGAAGAAGAACGCGTCGCACGTCGCACAGTAGGACACGCCCTTCCCTGCGAATTCCTTCTCGCCCTTCACCCCGAGGTGCCGCTTCACCGAGCCGGTCGCGAAGATCACCGCCTTTCCTTCCGCCGTCTCTCCTCCATCCAGATGCAGACGAAACCCGCCTTCGATTTTTTCAATGTCCTTCACGAGTCCGTTCTTCATGGTCACCAAGTCACCGAAGCTGAGCGCGTGCTTCTTGAATTTCTCCATGAGCACCGGACCTTTGATATCGATCTCACCGGGCCAGTTCCCCACCTCCGCGGCTTCATTGCCCATCCCGCCTTCCTCCTGACCCACGATGAACGTCTTCAATTTATAGCGTGCGCTGTAGATCGCCGATGTGTAGCCCGCGCAGCCGAGACCGATGATGAGGATGTCGTACATGGGAGAATGATGCCGTGAGGAGAGATGAAAGTAAATCGAACGAAAGGAGGAGAGGATTGAGAAGAGGAGAAGATGAGAGGATGACCAAGCATCACTATCTGTTCCTCTCCTCGTCTGTTTCCTCTCCTCTTCTCCTCCTCCGCCTGAAACATCCTCTCCTCTCACGCGTCATAGAGACTGCCACACTAACCATGCCTTTCGACTCCCGAACCACCGCCGGCCGGATCCTCGCGGGGAGGCTGGGGAATTTGAGCGGGGAGAAGAAAGCGATCGTTCTGGGGCTGGTGCGCGGCGGAGTCGTCGTCGGGAAGATGCTATCGACCATCCTGACGCTCCCTCTCTACCCGTACATCGTCCGAAAGATCGGGCATCCGGAAAACCGCGAGTACGGCGTGGGCGCACTGGCGGAAGGCGGCACGACCTACCTCGATGAACGGACGATGCGGGCGATGGGGCTGACTTGGAACGATCTGGAGCCGGTGATCGATGAGGAAATGGAGGAACTACGAAGGCGGAAAGAGATGTACGCGGTCAGACCGCGGCCGTCACTGAAAGGGAAGATCGTGATCTTGGTAGACGATGGCGCCGCCACTGGAAACTCAATGCTTGCCGCCATCGAAGACGTCCGCAAAGCGGAGCCGAAGGAAATCGTCGTCGCACTCCCCGTAGCGCCGCAGGAAACCGCCGACGCCATCATGCATAGAGCGGACCGCATCATCGTGCTGGAGTCACCCGGGAACTTCGAGGCGGTCGGGAAGTGGTACGGGGAATTCGGACAGGTGGAAGATGAGGAGGTGATTGATCTGCTCATGCAATCACAGAGATTGATGCAGTCGAAATAGAATGGAGGAGCGGTAAGCGGGTAGCGATAAGCGATTAGCTCGGTTGGCGAACGATGAGTGGAAGCGGTACGCTACCGACCGGATCTTTCATCCCATTGCCGAAGTGGCGGAACTGGTAGACGCGCACGACTCAAAATCGTGTACCGCAAGGTGTGAGGGTTCGAGTCCCTCCTTCGGCACCAATCACTTACTAGTATGACCACAACATTACCTTCGTCAAACGAACCGGCAAAACTTTCCAAAGAAGAACTCATTCAGTTGAAATTTTTCTCTCTGCTTAACTATCGACAAATTCGCACACCGTTCGCATTCATTGATGAATCAGGTGCATTGAGCAGAAAGGATGATCCGTTCTTCGGTATCGGAATGTTCAAAGTTCATCGTCCATCACTTCTCTATCGTGAACTCCGGAGAATTCGAAGCAGATATAATTTTTACGAAGAGATAAAATTCAACAAACTATCATTTGTGACACTCAAAATAGCCAGAGAGTTTCTAAAAGTAGCTACACAAAATAGAGGTTCCAACTTCAGCGCAATTATCATTCCAAAAACAGATCCATCATTCGATTTGGACAAGTATTTCAATGGAGACATTTTCCAGTTATACAAGAAGTTCTTGGTCGAGCTCATCAAGAAGAACATCAGCGAAGTGGAAGTACTGACAGTTCTTTCTGATGATTACTTCACACCCACAGATTCACTTTTCGACAATGGAGAAGGTGAATCATTCGAAGGAGGAGTCAGGGCAATAGTGAATGATCATTTCAAGCGTCTTGCCCTTACGGGGGTCTGCCAAATCAGTTCGAAATGGAATGATTGCCTGCAACTCGTAGATATATTGATAGGGTGCAGTGTCTTCGATGCAAAAATTGCAAAAGGTTACATTAACGAAAATACACTCTCGAAAACCCAATCAATCAAAATGGATCTACTGAATTTCGTGAAAGAAGCACTCGGAATCAAGAAAAATGTCAGGTTATCATCGTTGAAACATTATGAATCAAAAGATAAGCGATTCCGTGTTAAGCTATTTGTTCCCAAGACAAAGGAAACAGACGGGTCATCGTCTATCGAGGCGACACCCGCTGTACCAAAAGACATTTTACCTAATGACCGCAAATAATCAATAGAATCCGCATGAAGCCCTACTCTGTCTTCCACTTCTCCGGCTACAACTGGATCCCGCACAGCAAAAAGGTTGTACTGCGGTATGCACTGGACAACGCCATCTCGTTCGAAGAAACGTTGATCCTGCCTGACGAACCGCTCACCAAGCATCTGGAGGAACGGTCCGGCATGATCGAGCGGACGCTCTTGGCGCTGCACATCATCGGCGGCATCAGCTACTACAAGACCTGCCTGCCCAAGACCATGCACATGGGCAGCGGCAAACTGACACGGCAGGAAGGGAACTTCTGGAACTCGGTCTACCAGAATGGTCTCGGTCAGTTCTTCTACGAAAATGAAATCGATTTCAGAGGGTTGGTCAATTTCCCAGTGGATGATAAGCGCAAGCCGCTGACTGCCAAGCCGCCGAACTACCAACCGAGAATTCCGGCGCAGCCGCGCGTCTTGGTTCCGATCGGCGGAGGGAAAGATTCCATGGTGACTCTCGAGCTGCTCAAGAAATCGGCGTCCAACGTGACGCTGCTGCGAATGGGAGGCTCACATCCGATCATCGATGAACTGGCGCACGCATCCGGTCTGCCGCTGTTCAACGTCAAACGCTTGCTCTCCGGCAACCTCTTCGACCTCAACGCCGATGGCGCGCTCAACGGCCACGTTCCCATCACCGCATACCTTTCAATCTTGTCGGTCCTCATCGCGCAGCTGTATGACTTCGATGCAGTGGCGATCAGTGCCGAGCGAAGTGCGAGCGAAGGCAATCTGGTCTGGAAGGGGCTCGAAATTAATCATCAATGGAGCAAGGGGCTGGAATTTGAAAAGGCTTTCCGACGGTACCTGAAAGAATGCATCGGCACGGACATTCAGTACTTCAGCGCACTCCGGCCATTCTCGGAACTCAAGATCGCAGAAATTTTCTCGCAGTATCCGCAGTACTTCGATCGCGTGACGAGCTGCAACAAAAATTGGAAATTGAAAAAACTCCCCTCCCCCGGCAGCAACGCCGCAGCGGGGCCCGGGGGAGGGGTCGGGGGTGGGGGCTGGTGCGGCACCTGTCCGAAATGCGCGTTCGTCTTCGCAATCCTCTCCGCATTCATCTCAAAGGATCGATTGGTGAAGATGTTCGGCAAGAATCTGTTCGATAACACCGACCTCCTGCCGCTCTACCGCGAGCTCCTCGGCATCGAAAAGTTCAAGCCGTTCGAGTGCGTGGGCTCACCGGAAGAAACGAAAGCCGCATTTCTCCTTGCTGAAAAGCGAGGTGATTTCAATGATTCTCCCGTCATGAAGATGTTCCAGACGGAAATTCGCAAGACATTGCTCGATCCGGAGACGCTGATCGAAAAGACGCTGAAGCCGAGCGCGGAGCACTGCATTCCGGAAGAGTTCAAGAGGATGATTTTTGGTGAATAGACTCCTGATATTATTGTGTTATGATAACATCATGGACAATCGATTCAGCCAAGGAAGCAAACCTGATTCATGGGATTCATTTACAGGAAGAGAAACCGCGCATGCCGCAGTAACACTTCAACAAATGGCGTATGAACCAAACCTGATGTACCAGCTGGAAAGGATGAAAGGGCTTATTTCAAGGGAACTTCAAGCCCTGCAGTACGTTGTACATCTACTCAGATGTAAAATTATCGAAGAAGTTGGTGGAGCTTCGTTAGATGATCTTTCAAGCCTACATCCATATACATTGATGTGCATTGAAACTCATGAGGGATAGATTGATTCGGAAATAGATCCCCCATCACTGTCTGTTACAATCCTGATGTGCAAAAGTCCTGTGCAAATGCTTGGTGCCGCCAGTCCTTCGACATCACCGATGCCGACCTGCAGTTTTACGACAAAGTCAGCCCGGCCTTCAATGAGAAGAAAGAGCTCATTCCGCCTCCCACCCTCTGCCCGCAATGTCGGATGCAGCGGAGGCTGGCATTCAGGAACGAACGCTCGCTTTACAAGCGGACCTGCGATCTGACGCACAGAGACATGATTTCGATGTACCCCGAGGATAGCCCGTACGTCGTGTATTCCAAGGACGCGTGGTTCGGTGACGGTTGGGATCCGCTGTCCTATGGCCGGTCAGTCGATCTCTCCCGTCCGTTCTGGCCGCAGTTTGGCGAGTTGATGAAAATCGTGCCGAAGATGTCCCTGATCCAGCAGGCCAACATGGAGAACGCGGACTACTGCAACCGAGCGAGCAATGACAAAAACTGCTACATGATCTTCACGTCCAACTTCAGCGAAGACTGCTACTACTCCGTCCACCTGACCAACTGCCGCAATTGCGTGGATTGTCTGAATACGCACAAAAGTGAACGCTGCTACGAATGCGTGGACTCCTACGAATGCTACGACTGCCGCTGGGTGGAATCCTGCAAGAACTGCAGCAGCTCTGCATTCCTGAAAGGCTGCACCGGCTGCAATGACTGCATGTTCTGCACTAATCTGACGCAGAAGCGGTTCTGTATCGACAACAAGCAATATTCGGAAGAGGAGTATCGATCGCAGCTCGCGGGAACAACACTCTACATTCGATCGACCGTTGGACTCCTCAAAAAACGTTTCTCAGAACTTAAGAGAAATATGATCGTGCGGGAGTATATGGGGATGAATAATGAAAACGTTCGGGGGAACTACATCGACCACTGCAAAAATGTCCTCGATGCATTCGAGGTTCGTGAGAGTGAGGACTGCCGCTACGTCCAGTCACTCGTACAAGCCAAAGACTGCATGGATTACGCATCGTGGGGACGCGGCTGCGAACTGATCTACGAAACCATCAACTGCGGCTACAACTGCCGGAATGTGCTCTTCAGCAATGAGTGCTGGGACAGCAATGCAAATCTGATCTGCTGCAACCAGTGCCTCAATTCATCGGACTGCTTCGGTTGCTGCGGCCTCCGGTATAAAAAATTCTGCATCCTGAATAAGCAATACACCGAAAAAGAATATAACGAGCTTGTTCCGAAAATTATTGAACGGATGAGGCAGGAAGAAGAGTATGGCGAATTCATCCCGACCGACCTCTCGCCTTTCGCCTACAACGAGACGAATGCGCAGGACTATGTTCCGTTAAATCGGGATGAAGCATTGGAAAATGGCTGGAGATGGTTGGATGAGGATACGAAGGAACGATCAACACTGTCGACTCCCCTGCCGGATGACATCAGAGAAGTCAGAGATGATCTCTGTGAAGAGATTTTCCCGTGCAGCATCACAGGCAAGAAGTACAAGATCATTCCGCAGGAACTGAGCTTCTACCGCTCTATGGTCGTACCGGTGCCGGACAAGTGCTTCGAACAACGGCAGAAGGAGCGCTTTGAACTGCAGACGCCGAGGAAGCTGTGGAGTAGGAAATGCGGGAAGTGCGGAAAGATGATCAACACCAGTTACCCCCCTTCGCGACCAGAAGTTGTCTATTGTGAACCGTGTTATCTGGCTACCGTTTATTAACCAAGGGGGTCGCTACGGAGGGGCAGGTTCTCCCGAACGACCGGAGATTGTCTATTGTGAAGAATGCTATTTGCGTGAAGTATATTGAGCATGAACGAGCCGACATTCGCCGACGATCCACTGTTGCAAGGTGCGTTCGCATGGGCCTCATCGCAGGCGGCCACAGAACCGATGGCGGAACAATACTGTCCCACACGTGACGTTTTCACCGGAAGAATAGATCACTGTCGAAGCGAGGCGATCCGTGCAGGCATGACCGCCGATCAATCGTTCCTCCTGCACGCAGTTCTCGGGGAGATCGGCAACAACGCATTTGATCACAACATCGGCGCATGGAAGGATCTGCCCGGAATTCTCTTTTCGTGGCAATGCAAACCGGGGACATGTTCAATCGTGATCGCCGACCGCGGTCAGGGAATTCTGCAAACCCTCAGGCAGGTACGCCCCGCACTCCATTCCGACGAAGATGCGCTGCACGTTGCCTTCCTCGAACGTCTCTCGGGGAGAGCACCGGAACGCAGGGGCAACGGACTGAAGTTCGTTCGCAGCGTCTTGCTGGAGGACGGATTGAATCTCGCATTCCAATCGGGCAATGCGCGGTATGCGGTGATGAAGAAGCAGGAACTGTGGTCCAACGTAACGAATGCTGTACCGGGATGCATCGCAGTCGTATCATGGAAAGCGTCATGACCATTGAAATGCGCAAAGTCGGCACGATTCTGGATTCACGTCCTGCCGGGCGTGAGGCATATCTCGCGATCATCAGCAGAATTCCGATTGCCCAAGTGGACGTTATCAGCGGAGAATTCAGAGATATCGTGATTGATTTTGCAGGTGTGGAAGTACTGACTCCGTCCTTTGCCGACGAGTTCATCACATCGATCGCCGAGGCGCATGGGGGTCACGTGCGGCTCATCCACACGCAGGACAACATCACCGTCCGCAAGACGCTCGCGTTCCTAAGGGAGGAGTGGGGGGAGAAGGTGCTTATGGAGTAGCGTGATACACTTTCTGCATGCTCAAGACTTGTGCCAACCCCTGGTGCCGTCAGCCCTTCGAGATCACAGAGGACGATCGTGAGTTCAGTGAAAAGATCTCCCCTGTCATAGCGGGGAAGACGATTCCCATTCCTCCGCCGGACCACTGTCCCGACTGCCGACAACAGCAGAGGCTCTCCTTCCGCAACGAGCGCAAGTTGCACAAACGCACATGTGATCTGACCGGAGAGACCATCATCTCGATGTATCCGGCCGGTGCTCCCTTCCCCGTCTATTCCACAGCCGGCTGGTGGTCGGACAAGTGGGATGCGCGTGACTTCGGAAGGGACATCGATTTCTCACGCCCCTTCTTCGAACAACTTGCCGAGCTGTGCATCAAGGTGCCGAGGCTCCAGAACGTGGGCACCTCCGATATGAAGAAGATGAACAGCGAGTACGTGAACTTCGCAGGATGGAACAAAAACAGCTACCTCATCTTCGATTCGGATTACAACGAGGACTGCAGCTACTCCAACGTCATCAAGCACTCGAAAGACTGTATCGACTGTTCGTACGTGTCCGGTTCGCAGCTCTGCCACGAATGTGTGGACTGCACGGATTGCTATGCCCTTGACCATTGCCAGCGCTGCGGAAACTGCAATACGGGGATCTTCCTCTTGAGTTGCACCGGCTGCAGTGACTGCGCCTTCAGCTGCAATCTGGTAAGTAAGAAATACTGCCTGTGGAATGAACAGCTAACGAAGGACGACTACACACGACGGCTCAAACAACTCATGGATGAATCGACGATGGATGACCTCATGGAGCGCTTCCATCAATTCTCGCTCGCCTATCCCCGCAAGTTCTGCGCCGTCGTGCAGGCAGAAGATTCTTCCGGCGACTACATCACGAACGCGCAGCGGTGCAGCACCTGCTTCAACATCGGGGAAGCGCAGGATCTGCGCTACTGCGACTCGGTCTACCGCGCGAAAGACTGCATGGATGTTTCCTCGTTCGGCGAGGGCATCGAACGTGTCAGTAACAGCGGTACCATCGGACACGGCTCCGCGGGCATACACTTCTGCTTCGACTGCGTCAGCAGCTGCGCAGATCTCCTCTACTGCCTCCAGTGCCACCAGACGAAGAACTGTTTCGGCTGCGCCGGATTCCGCAGCGGAAACTACTGCATCCTGAACAAGCAGTATTCGAAAGATGAGTATGAAACCTTGATTCCGAAGATCGTCGAGCACATGAGAAGTACGAAGGAGTGGGGGCAGTACTTCCCTCTCTCCATGTCTCCCTTTCCTTATAACGAGACCGTCGCGCAGGAGTATTTCCCGCTCACGAAAGAAGAGGTATTGAAGCGAGCATGGAAATGGAAAGACGAATCGGATGAAATCCCCAAAGTCGACAGAATCATCCCGGCGAATCAACTGCCGGATTCCATCGACCAAATCCCGGACGACATCCTGAACTGGGCAATCGAATGCGACGCGACGAAGAGGCCATTTCGAATCATGAAACAGGAATTGCACTTCTACCGACAAATGCATGTGCCCGTCCCCCGCCTGCATCCCGACGAACGTCATCGGCGGAGGATGGCGCTCCGAAATCCGCGGAAGCTGTGGAAGAGAGAATGTGCGAAGTGTCACAAATCGATGGCGACAAGCTACGCACCCGATCGTCCCGAGATCGTCTATTGTGAGGAGTGCTATTTGAAGGAAGTGTACTAACCCGTATGCCGTAACGCGCGCCTCGGGCAAGCGGTCACGCAGGCATCGTGCCTGCGCAGGTGCGAAGCCGGCGAACGCGACGTTCGCCCGACCGCACGCCGGAGGCGGTGCGCCACATCAGTTCTTTCGGTACCTCCTCTGATACACTTTTCACATGCCGACCTGTCTCAACGCTTGGTGCCGTCAGCACTTCGAGATCTCCGATACCGATCTGGAATTCTACGAAAAAGTGAGTCCGGTATTCAAAGAGAGGAGAGAATTGGTTCCACCACCGACATTGTGTCCAGGCTGCAGAATGCAGAGGAGATTTTCCCACAGGAATGAACGACACCTGTACAGGAGGCACTGTGCACTGTCCGGACGTCCGCTCATTACTATCTATCCGCCGGATAGTCCCTGTACAGTCTATGACAAAGAAAGTTGGTGGGGGGAGAACTGGGATCCTCTGACATTCGGCCGTTCCTTCAGTGAATCGGAAGATTTCTTCTCTCAATTCCAATCTCTCCGAACAACGGTGCCTCGCCTGGGGACGATCGACACAAATGACGAGGGAAGCGCCTACTGCTCGTTCTGCGCCTTCACGAAACACTGCTACCTCTGCACATCCTGCGTCGTCAACGAAAACTCCCTGCATTGTTATCAGGCAAATGATTCCCGCGATTGCTGCGATTGCTACCGCGTCACAGGCTGCGAACTCTGCTACGAGTGCATTCATTGCCACGGACTGAATTCCTGCCAACACTGCAAAGACTGCGATACGGGAAGCGGGTTGCTGTTCTGTGATGATTGCCGCGGGTGCAATGACTGCATCGGCTGCAAAAATCTGGTCAACAAAAGTCACTGGATCAACAATGCACCATCAACCGGAGAACAGGTTGAAGCTCTGAAGACGGCACTCAGAAATCACTCGGAACTGTTGCGAACCGAAGAGAATTTCCGTTCCTACGCTCGAACACTGACGACGCGAGCCTCCCATCTGGTCCAATGCGAGAACTGCACGGGGGATCATCTGCGCAATTGCCGGAATACGGTAAATTCGTATGATGCAATCAATCTGGAAGACTGCTCCTTCATGGTGCCGGTTCCGCAAGGAGCGAAGGATTGCCGTGACGCGCACTACTGTCCGAATGCGGAGCTGCTCTACGAATGTCTGAGCGGAGTCAGGGCAAACCGCTGCCTGTTCTCACTCTACGTCTGGGATGACGATGACATGCTCTACTCGGAAGAATGTTTCTCCTGCAAGCATTGCTTCGGATGTGTCGGCCTGCGTCACAAGCAGTACTGCGTACTCAACAAACAGTATATGAAAGCCGAATATGAAGAACTAGTACCACGGATTATCGGACACATGAGAAAAACGAACGAATGGGGCGAATTCCTCTCTGCACACTCTTCGTTCTTCCCCTATAACCTCAGCATCGCTCAGGAAGATTTTCCTCTGACACAACATGACGTCGAAACCCGCGGATGGCACTGGAGAGTACAAACTGACGAGATCCCCAATGTTGATCACATCATTCCCGCGGCACAACTTCCTGATCGCATCGATCAGATTCCCGACGACATCCTGAACTGGGCCATCGAATGCGACGCGACGAAGAGGCCATTCCGGATCATCAAGCAGGAATTGGACTTCTACCGTCAAATGCATGTGCCCGTCCCCCGCTTCCATCCCGACGAACGTCATCGGCGGAGGATGGCGCTCCGGAATCCGCGGAAGCTGTGGAAGAGGAATTGTGGGAAATGCGGGAAGGAGATGGAGACAACATACTCGCCGGAAAGACCCGAAATTGTGTACTGTGAATCCTGCTATCTGAAGGAAGTGTACTGATCCACAAATCGTAACGCGCGCCTCGGGCAAGCGGTCACGCAGGCATCGTGCCTGCGCAGCTGAAGTACCGGCGAACGCGACATTCGCCTGACCGCTCACCAAAGGCTCGCGCAACTACTTCCCTCACTTTGCAATAAATGAAGTAGCGCCGAGCCACGCCAGTTGGAACGCCGCGCGCTGCGTTTTGGCGTAGATCGGACTCTCGATGATCAGTCCCATGCGCTCGTCCGGGTTCAGCGAAAGAATGGCGACTTTGTCCCCATAGATGGTGATCTCGTACTCGAAGTGGAACTCCCGAGGATTCACGAAGAGAATCTCCACCAGATTCGGATCGAACCCCTTCGGATAGTACGTCTTCAAATACCTGAGCGCAGCCGGCGTGTGCGGTGAGAGCATCCGCGTCTTGAGATTCCTCGCAACTTTACGAACAGCCCATTCCTTCAGATACTCCTTCGGAAATACTTTCGGTATGTCCTCCAGATTCGTGTAGCCGAGCATCTCACCGGTCGCCGTCAGCGTGTCCTCGAAAATGTTCTTCATCCCCTCCAGCCCCTCGTAGTACTGGATTTTCGGCTTGTACGCGAGCGCGTTGGTGATGGAAAGGAGCTCCGGCAGGAGCTTCTGCGCCTTGGTCAGCTTCTCCTGCTGCTTCTGGACGAGAATTTTCGGGCTCTCCACGGCGAAATGTTTGACGTTGTCCTTGGTAAAACTGCTGACCAATCCTCGCTCGACCAGCTCGTCGAGAATTTTGTAACAGACCACGCGGTGCACGTCCGCTTTTTTTGCGATAGCGCTGACATACGAGCCGCCAAGTTGCAGGAGTGCGTAATAGACTTTCGCTTCCTCGGAAGAGAGACCAAGTCCCTGTAATTCGGTGGTAATCATAGTGTTGTAATGAAATTACTACAGTAAACAAGAATCTAATATTTCAGCTTATTTAAAGCAATATATGAAATTCGTAATCCTAGCTGATAATTGCAATGTTATTGATTTGTAACATTCTGTCAATACAATTGCGTCCGGCCTGCCACTACTGCACGACACATCGTGTATTGACTGCGAGGCAGCAGACCCGCTCTCCTTGCTTCTTACCTTCTTCTACTTCACTGCCCACTCCCATGCCCCCCTGCACTCACTGCCAATCGGCATTCACCGTTCAGCCCGCTGAGAAAGAATTCCTGAAAGGCATCGACATGCCTCTGCCCTCTCTGTGCCCCACCTGCCGCAGGCAGCAACGGTTCGCCTGGCGCAACGAACGCAAGCTTTACCACCGCAAGTGCGACCTCACCGGCAAGCAGATCATCTCGGTGTATTCGCCGGACAGTCCGTATAAAGTCTACGACCAGCACGAGTGGCACACCGACAAGTGGGACGGGCAGGAGCAGGGACGGGACTATAATTTCAACCGTCCGTTCTTCGAACAGTTCAATGAACTGATGCTGGCCACACCGAAGATCTCGGTCTTCACGTCCCAGAACGTCAACAGTGACTTTACCAACGGCGCGCAGCAGGACAAGAACTGCTACATGATCTTCGTCTCGGACCACAACGAAGAGTGCTACTACTCCTACGGCATCGACAGCTGCACGTCGTGCATCGAGTGCCTGAACTGCTTCAAGAGCACACTCTTAATGGAATGCATCGACTGTTCGGAATCCTACAACCTCGCCTTCTCCGAGCGCAGCCACAACTGCCGCGACAGTTTCTTCCTGAGTGACTGCAAGGGCTGCGCCGACTGCTTCGGGTGCTTCGGTCTCCGGAATAAGGAATTCCACATCTTCAACGAGCCGCACTCCAAAGAGGACTTTAGACAGAAACTCAAGGAACTGAATACCGGCAATCTGGGCGCATTGGACGCGGCGACTTCGGCATTCCGGACGAGAGCCGGTGCACAGCAGATCCACCAGTACTACGACGGTAACGGCAACGAGAACGTCACGGGCGACCACATCGTCAACTGCAGGAACTGCACCGAATGCTACGACTCGGGCGATCTGGAGGACTGCGGCTATCTGATCTTCAGCTTCAAGTCCAAGGACTGCTGGGACGGTCACGTCGTCGTGGACCACTGCGAACGCACCTACGGCACCATCTCAACGATCGGCCAGTACAACACGCAATTTACGTTCGTGAGCTTCTACTCCAAGAACAGCCAGTATCTGGATCACTGCCAGTACTGCGAGGACTGCTTCGCCTGCTCGGGACTGAAGAAGAAGCGCTACTGCATCCTGAATAAACAATACTCCAAGGAAGAGTACGAGAAGCTCAAGGCGAAGATCGTCTCGCACATGAAGAAGTCCGGTGAATGGGGGCTACCCCTGCCACCGTCCCTTTCACCCTTCGGCTATAACGAGACCGTTGCACAGGAGTACTTCCCGCTCACGCAGAAGGAGGCGGAGAAGCGCGGGTGGAAATGGAAAGAAGACACGGACAGCCAAACTTCCGCCTACCAAGGGCCGAACTCCCGGACACCGGACGACATCAGGGACGTGCCGGATGACATCGTGCAAAAGATCCTGACATGTGCCAAGACGGGCAAGCCCTTCAAGATCATCCCGCAGGAACTGGCGCTCTACCGCGAACACAACCTGCCTCTGCCGCGCCTCTGCTTCGATGAACGCCACGTTGGACGCATCCGGCGGAGGAATCCGCGTCAATTGTGGAAGAGAGAATGCATGAAGTGTGGAAAAGAGCTGGAGAGCTCATACGAACCTTCGAAGCCGGAGAAGATTTACTGCGAGGAGTGCTATTTGAAGGAAGTGTATTGAATTGTTCCCGCAGCACGGGCATCGTGCCCGTGTAATGTCATGTCACTGGGGCACGATGCCCCAGCTACGGAAATTTTGGACCATACACAATACTTCATACTCTATACTTCTCCGGATGCTCAAGACCTGCGCCAACCCCCACTGCCATCAATCCTTCGAAATCACCCCCGATGAAGAAACATTCCTGAAGAAAATGACCTTCACCTTCGGGAAAGAATCAATCAATCCCCCGCTACCGGTCTTCTGTCCGGAATGCCGGCTTCGGATCCGAACCTGCCACCGCAACGAGCGTGCGTTCTACAAGCGAAAAGTGGCGAATGGGAAGGAAATGGTATCCATCTACCACGAGGAGCCGCTCTGGGGAGAGTCGGACATCGTCTTCACACCGGAAGATTGGAATGATCACAAGCGAGACGGAATGGGACAGGGAAGAGCGTACGACTTCTCGCGCCCGTTCTTCGACCAGTTTGCAAATCTGCACAAAGCCTCTCCGCGCATGGGCATGATGCTTCTGGCGAACGATAATTGCGATTTCACGGCGGGAACCGCGTATTCCAAGAACTGCTACCTCATCAATTCGTCCGAGTACGACGAGGACTGCCTGTACGGCAAGCTGTACCAGAGTTGCCGAAGCTCGGTCGATTGCTCACTCCTGTACGGCAGTGAGCTCTGTTACGACTGCTTCTCCGTCTACGATTCGTACAACTGCACATCGGTCTCCTTCTCCAAGAACTGCCGCGACTGCCTGTTCTCGACCGACCTGATCGGCTGCAGCGATTGCTGCCTGTGCTCCAATCTCCACAAAAAGCAGTACCACTTCGGAAACAAGCCGCTGCCCAAGGAAGAGTATCTACAGAAAATCGAAGAATTCCGTGGCTCGCACACGAAGATGGAAGAAATGAAACAGAAACTTGCAGAACTTCGGAAATCAATGATCCATCGCGCAGTGCACATCGTGAACAGCGAGGACTGCACCGGCGACTTCATTGAAAACTCGCAACGCTGTACCGAATGCTACGACGTGAACGAGAGTCAGGATTCCAGATACGTCACCGTCGGCGTGAACGTGAAAGACGTGTACGACTGTTCGAATATGTACCTGAAGCCGGAGCTGGCCTTCGAAACACTCGGCACCATCGAAACCTACAATGTTGCGTACTGTCTCTACGTCTTCCATAGCCAGAATCTGCTCTACTGCGAATACTGCTTCAGCTGCAGCGACTGTTTCGGATGTTCCGGTCTGCGCCAAAAGAAATACTGCATCCTGAATAAGCAGCACACCAAGAAAGAATACGAAGAATTGATGCCGAAGATTATTGAGCACATGCAATCCGCGAAAGAATTCGGACGGTTCTTCCCCTCAACACTCTCCCCCTTCGGCTACAACGAAACACTCGCTCAGGAATATCTGCCGTTAACCGAAACAGAAGCCAAAGAACGCGGCTTCTACTGGCGAACTGTCACGGATAAGAAACCGAATGTTACGAAGACAATCGATGCATCGGATCTTCCGGACGCCATTGAACAAATCCCGGATGATGTTCTGAATTGGGCAGTGGTCTGCGAAGCGACCAAAAGACCGTTCCGGATCGTGAAGCAGGAACTGGAGTTTTACCGCCGTCAGCGACTACCGATCCCCCATCTCCATCCGGATGAACGGTACGATCGACGATTGGCGCTTCGGAATCCGCGGAAGCTGTGGCATAGATCATGCGCCATATGCCAAAAGGAGATCTCAACAACCTGCGCTCCCGAGAGAACGGAGAAAGTGGTGTGTGAGGAGTGTTACCTGAAGGAGGTGTACTGAATTGGAGTAGTAGCGCGAGCATCGTCATGCGCGATGTATAGTACAATCCACAACCATCTAGCAATTCTATCATTTCCCATCCTAATATACCATGAACCACTACTCGACTTCCTTTACTAATATCTTCCTCGTAGCAATTTGCACCATCAGTCTCATGGCATGCGAACAGAACAAGACCCAACACGCAGTAACGGCAGAACGAAATACACCATCTGCCACCATTCCTACGCGCAATAACCCTACACGACAGAGTGCACGTATGATAAATGAAGTCCAGGAGCAAATTGCTTGTAAGGATTCTGACAATGGCGACGATTACTTTGTGCAAGGAAGTGTTGATCTTGCCGAACCTATCGTGCTCAAGGAAGGAACGATCGTTCAGATTCTCTCAAAGGAAAAAGCAATGATGAGAATGGGGATAGAAACGAAAGAGGTTATCGTTGGAAAGGAATATGCATTTTCCGAACCCGATCAGGTCTATTATCTTAAACCGGAAAACTCGAATGGAAGTCTACTCATTGATATTCCAGTGACTGTCCTTGTGAACAACATTAATTTCAAAAACATCGGCAACTCCGAGAACGCTATTTCCATTGTAAGAAAGACAACTCAAACTGATCAATGTATCGAGAGCGTGCTCATCGAGAATTCATGTGTCAGAGGAATCAATACAGGCTACCTATGTCCACAGGGATGTTCACAGGGAGCATGTATTCAATAAGCAAAGTAATCAGCCGTCCTACTCATCAATTTTCCTCACTCCTATACTCATCCCATGCACTTAAGTTCCCTCGCCGGCAAATCCGTCTGCATCATCGGGTACGGCAAAGAAGGTCAGGCGATGGCGCAGGCACTGAAATACATTCCGGGATGCAGGATCACCGTTGCGGACAGGAATCCGGATATTGAGCGATCAGCGATCAGCGATCAGCGATCAGCAGCCATCACATTTCAAGTTGGATCCGGATATCTCGACAATCTGGAACGCTTCAACGTCATCATCAAATCCCCCGGCATCCCGCCAAACACGATCGAGGCAATCAACCAAAAACCAAAAACCAAAAACCAAAAACCCGTCATCACCAGCCCGACGCAGATCTTCTTCGACACCGTGCAGGAATCCGGTGCGATGATCATCGGCGTGACCGGATCCAAAGGGAAAAGCACCACCTCGACCTTGATTCACTCAATTCTTCAGGACAACAGCAGAGCATTACGAATCCACAGCCACCTGATCGGCAACATCGGCGAACCAGCCATCAGCCACATCGAAGACGCAGGATCGAACACAATTTTTGTTCTGGAGATGAGCAGTTACCAACTCATGGATCTGACATCGAGTCCTTTTATTGCCGTCATCACTTCCTTCTTCCCGGAACACCTCGATTACCACGGATCGCTCGCGAATTATCTGGAGGCGAAGAAACACATCACCCGTTTCCAGACGCGGCATGACGTCGTGTTCTACAATGCTCCATCCAAAGAATGTGAAATAATCGCACAAGAGAGTTCCGGCAGACACATCCCCTTCTCCGCGGATGACGCTCCGGTAACGCTCGACGAAGTCCTCCTGAAAGGCGAACATAATCTCTCGAATATCGCCGCGGCATACCAAGTGGCTCTGCACCTCGGCGTCGAACCGGAATCAGCCATCGAAACAATCAGAAAGTTCCGCGGCCTCCCGCACCGGCTGCAATCGCTTGGAATCCACCACGGCTTCGAATGGATCGACGACTCCATCTCCACGACACCGCAATCGGCCATTGCCGCGTTGGATGCACTGGGCGAGAACGTGACAACGATCATTCTGGGCGGACAGGACCGCGGGTACGACTTTTCCCCGCTCGCCAAACGATTGAAGAATTCGAAAGTTACAAAAGCAATCCTGCTGCCGGATAGCGGACCGACGATCGGGAAAGCCATCAGGAAAGCGAAGGCGGAGATTGAGTGTGTGGAAGTGGAGACGATTGAGGAGGTGGTGGGCCAAGTGGGAAGCGGGAAGCGAGAAGCGGGAAGCTCCACGCCAATTGTTCTTCTTTCACCGTCTGCACCGAGTTATGGACATTTCAAGAATTTCGAAGAGCGCGGGGAGCGATTCAAAGCTGCGATACTAAACCGGAAGATCACAGAAACGGCGTGACGCTGGTGGGAAGTCCGGAGAGAATCGACCGGAGACTCTTCGCCTTCCTCTGTTTCGCGCTCAATGCAATTGGAATATAGATCATCCTGATAATCGCAAAGGCTGAATAATGCCTCTAACGAAACAAGAATCCCCTCCAATGGAATCCGTGGTCGTCGTTTGAGTAATCAATTATACGTGACGTTTACTGGAAGATGCCCCAACATCGGTCACAGTATCCAATACTGAGGGTCTTTCAAGAAATCCCCTCAACTGAGGATCTGCATAAGCGTTTTGGATCGAGACCAATAGTTTTGGGTAAAGCCCCTCACCCTCATCAAACCAACGTTCATTTGTATCTGAATTTGAGCCGTCGCTATGTTCTTCTAATCTTCCCATGCCCAAATCCTCCTCCTCCTCTTTTTTCATGTCAAATATAATGTCCATCTTACTCTCCGGATACAACGCTCAGCTCTCACCTATACCCGGCTTCCATTATTGCCATAACCGGTTCCCTCAACTCTACGCAGCTATCCCATATCTCCCAAAGACAATAGCCCTGAAGAAGCAAGATCAGAATTTGATGAGCGACATCCTGTCGCAACTCTAATGAAACGGGGAATACCGATGCTTCCGAAAAATTTGCCACACAAAACCCTGGATTCGTTTCGTTGATAATCAGACCTTCCTCTTCCCGTCGGGACATGTCAAGAAAGTTTTTCATGGCCTTTCTTGCTGTGCCGCGGGTAGCCCTCCTTCGCCCTGCGGGGCTTCGGAAGGGCAGGGAAACCCGCTCCCGTATCATTTGATGATGAATTTTCCACTTTCAACTATCCATTATCCATTCTGTCCTCCCCCCACCTTCACCTTCGCAACCCTCAGCACTTTACCATGTAATTCATACCCGTCTTCCAACACCTCCACCACCTTCCCCGCCTCTCCCGCCGCCTGCATCAGCACTTCATGACGATGCGGATCAACCGGCTGGTTCAATGATTCAAATCTCTTCAAGCCAAGTTCTCCCACTTCCTTCAGGAACTGCTGCTCCAGCGCGATAATCCCCTTCACCCAATCATTCGCTTCGATCTCCTTCGGCACAGCTTTCAAAGCCCGCTGGAGATTATCAATCGTCGGCAAAAACTTTCGAAGTGCCATCTCCGAAGCGAACTTTCGAAGTTCCCCCGCATCCTTCTCCATCCGGATCTTGGCATTCTGCAGCTCCGCCTGCGCACGTGATGCGACCTCACTCGCCTTCTTAATCTGCTCCGTCAATTCGAGAACTTTCTTCTCAAGCTCGGCGATCTTCGCCGATTGATCAGGTTCAGGCTTCACTGCCGGATGATCAGACTTCTTGGCTTGCGCCTGTGATTTCTTGGGATCTGTGATCATAGTGAATCGAACGAATTGTACATTGTCCATTGTACATTTTACATTTCACCTCAACCAAGACTCCTCCTGATCACCGCCGCCTCCACGATATCCCGCGTAATCAATGCGCCATCTCCGTCGCCGATGATGCGACTGTAGATGGTTGATGAGAGATTCCGGTGGATGAAATGGTGCGGCTTCTGCGGACCCAGTTTGATGCCGAGCACACGCTCGATCACATCGATGCCGTGGCAGATGTCCTTGAAAATCGGCAACTTCTTGGCCAGAAACTCGACATTCTCCCGATTCAGATACTTGCCGGCATGGATGAGGTCTTCACGGAGTGCCGGATAGTACTTCTCAACAATGTCCATCAAACCGGCCTTCTGCGTCATTTCCAACCCGCGACCGGTCGCGATCAGCTCCGGCGGAATGCCGAGTGAGTAGAGTGCACAGGTGAATCCGATGGCGCGCGGCAGACGGACCTTGCCGATACCGCGGCTGTACCCGAAGAGCCCGATGTGCTGCAGACGTTCGCGGCGCGGCGGGATGAACTGCGCCACCTGATTGATGAGCGGAGCGATCTTCTCGATGGTCGGCTTCCATACTTTCTCAAACATCGTGCAGAGTGTCGCGATCTTCGTCCGATCGTCGTCGGAAACGGGGACCAGCTTCCGCTTCGGGACTTCGCGATGAATGGTTTTGAGCGCTTTCTCCACCTGATCCTTCGGATAATCGTACCGGAATGCGGATTGGATGGAGTAGGTGCGGACGCCTGCGTACTGCGTGAGGAACGTCTCCGTGTATTGCGGATTGACACTGCCACGGAACGGGAGGGAACCGGTGCCGAGAAGCGGGTAGACCTCTATCCCCGCCTGATCCGCGCATTCGTGAATCTTGCTGAGTGCGGCTTTGACGGCGAGAACGGCGGGGATCAGTCCCGAGTTCATGGCGGGATCGGACCGCGCGAGGAACAGGCGCTGACCGCGAGACTTGACCGATGGATTCTCCTTGATCAGAGACGTCCAATACGGCATCACGATCTTTTCGATGGAGAGGAGCGACGGCACATCTTCGACAAGCGGAGTGATATCGAAAAGTTTCAACAATTCCGTCTCATCCTTGGCGGACCGGTGAAAGACCTGACGATGGTAACCGAGAATTTCTTTGAACGCGGCGCGCACTTTGAGCGGCTGCATGGCGGACGTCGTGAGCGGCAGGAACATCTCCGTCACGGGCAGGCACGGCGCTTTGATGTCCCGCGCCAGATCCGCGAGGGCAAGCACGTTCATGAACGCCCGCGCCATCCGGTGCATCTTGCCGTCCTCGTACGCCGGAATGCGGTACGTGAGGTGCAACTCCCGACCCAGCGCTCTTTTGGCAAATAATTCCCGACCGCGGGAGAACAATTTTTCACCAACCGCCTCATCCACGTACTTGCCCTCCCAGTCCCACATGTACTCGTCGATCGTCAGCTCTTTGAACAGCAGCATCACCTCCTGAATCTCATCCTGTGTCGCGATAAAGGCATCCTTCCCCCACCACGGCACCGACGCGTTGTCGGGGTGCTGGGTGGCCATGGTGATGGGAACGTGACGGCGCATGCGGAGAGTGTAACACAACGGCATCGGGGCACCCGAAAGAGGTACTTTTCTCCATATCAGCGGATTGGTTAACGGACGAAAGAAGAACATCAGAATATTCCACTACCACTTCACTGCCCGGGATTTTTCTACGCTCATACGGACGATTGAACAGAGAGCGCCCGAAGCTACGCTTGGAGACTACGTACGTAAATATGCATACCAGGTAAAGGAAAATCCAGACATCATCGAAAAGATCTGGGGCGCTTGATGAACACCACATTGTCATACAGGGTCGCATTCCTCATACTTGGTCGTGATGGAGATAAACATACATCAGTCCGGGTAATACCTAAGGCAGAGCGCCGAACTAGTGTCTCTCCACAAGTTCAAGGATGTCTATAATTTTGTAATAAGGTGCGACGATTGCAATACCGGAATTCTGAGTCACATATAGATGAGGTTCAAATTTCTTTCCACTTTCATGCAGCACAGGATTTGTTACTGGCTTGTGCCCCGTATCAATACCGATCAGGCCAATAGTCTCAGTATAAAACGGCATCATCCTTGCTTTTAATTCGTTCCCATATACACCTCTGTAACTTCCTGCACCAATTGCTACGAACACGGGGGAGCCACTAAAGCCTGGGAGGGAACGCATTTCAATCAAGTAAGCATCAACTAAAAGTCCACGTCCATCTTTAACACGTTCTCCGCCATCCATCATTGCAATATTGCCAAAACGTGCGAGGGGCTGGTTGTATGTTCGACCAGAGTGCCCGGAGAATCGGCCAAGCATAAACACATCATCCCCTACACCGACATTGAGCTCTTGAAAACGCTCAGACGTTGGGCAGTAATTCTCCCATTCTAATGGATTTATGGCCCATGTGGATGGGATATCAAAAGTAATGGGTGCGACACATACGTCATCTGAATCCGTATGCGCTATCCAAGAAGCCATCGGGATTTCAATTGCTTCACAGCTGCCATCCTTCTTGTTTATACGTAGCGTTACACAGCCATTTTGAACAACATGAACATTCGATACTACATAAATGTGACGAGTTGTTTGTCTGGGATAGCTAATAAAAAAACCTGTACCACCACTGCCGTTCCCACCAAGTGCTTCTGTTTGATTCCTAAATAAATAGACAATCGAATTCAAAAGTTGGTCAGGAATTCTAGGCATATAAAGTATCAATCAGAAGCAGGTTGATGATAGAAGTGAGACACTGTGATGGTGCCACGGGTCGGGATTGAACCGACGACCCCGGGCTTATGAGTCCCGTGCTCTACCAACTGAGCTACCGTGGCATGAATGAAAGCGATAATGGAAGGAACAAACTACCAACTGCCTGTCCTCCGTAGCTACGCAGAGCGAAGGAGGAAGCTACCGTGGCATGAAGAACGAGGCTTTCGAAGGATCGACCACCCGATTATGCATGAAGGTTCTTCATAATTGAAGCCGGACTCTACACTTTCGCCTTCTTCCGTTTCTCCATCCGCTCGTAAATTTCATTCCTGTGACCGATGGCAATGATATCAACCTCGCTGCTTGCCTGAATTCGATAGATGATCCTGTATTCATCAATTCGATGTGACCTGAGTCCGTACAGCGGAGTCCCGAGGCGCTTGCCTATCGTCCAGTCATCGAAAATATCGCGGCAGCCAAGAATCAATCTGCGTCGGAGCATGCGATCCAGTCGTTGCAGGTCTTTTTCCGCAGAAGGACGGAGTTTCATTTTTACCATAACTTCTGAAGGATTTCCTCAGCCGGCAACGATTTCTCTTCTTTCAACCGTCTCTTCACCTCTGTGACGAACGAAGGTCGTAAGGTTCCCTCATCATCCAACGGAACAACCTTTGCAATCGCTTTTCCCTTGGACGTCACCAACATCTCTTCACCCGACTTCCCCACTTCACCGACAATGACGTAGGCGTTCGAACGAAGCGCGGTGATGGAGCAGCTTTTCATGATGCCATGATACCGCACGGAAAAACGTACGTCAATCATGTAAATGAATTTTTCACGCGCTACACAAACAATGCCACACTCGTATGCTACGATCTCCCCGATGCAGCGCATTGTCCGATTCATCGACGAACAACCGGCTTCGAAGATCGCGCTCGTCCTCTTCGCCGTGGCCGCACTCTTCTACCTGCCAACGGTCGGCTTCGGATTCGTCGCGATGGATGACAACCTCCTCGTCGTCAATAATCAACTGATCCGGTCTCTGGATCTCCATACGCTCAAGCGCATCTTCACCTCGTTCGATCCGGAGCTCTACGTGCCGCTGACGACGCTCAGCTTCAACCTGAACTTTGTGATGGGTGGACTGGAACCGTGGATCTACCACCTGACGAATATCGCGCTGTTCGCAGTCAACGTCGCACTGGTGTTTTCGGTCACGGAGAAGCTCTCCGGAAAACGGTGGATCAGCATCATCACGGCACTGCTGTTCCTCGTCCACCCCATCAACACGGAAGCGGCTGCATGGGTATCCGCACGCAAAGATCTCCTCTCCACATGCTTCTACCTGCTCTCTATTCTCTTTTGGCTCAAGGATGACGAGGGGGAAGACAAGCTTGGGTACATCTATTCCATAACCGTCTTCACACTCGCGCTTCTGTCAAAAGTGACTGCCGTGACACTCCCGGTCGTGTTGATCCTCTTGGAACTCCGGAAGACGTACGGCAGAACAAGGAAAGAGCTGGCAATACGGCTATCACCGTTCTTCGTCCTTTCGATCATCTTCGGATTGATCGCCATCCTCGGAAAATCCAAGAATTTAGTTGAGCTGTCGATCATCGAAACACTGTTGCTGGGAGCCAAGAGCACCGCATTCATGTTCTGGAAGATCTTCCTGCCGGCGAATCTCTCCGTGCTCTATCCGCAAAACGGAACTGTCAACATTGCAGCGTTCATCCTGCCGCTGATATCAATTGGAATCCTTCTCGCCGTTCTTCTGCTGACGATGAAGAAATGGCGCACGATTTCCCTCTGCATCCTCTTCACTGTGATCACGTTCGCACCGAACTTCTTCACGTTCATGAAGAACGGAGAGATCTACGTCTTCTCCGACCGCTATGCGTACCTGCCGTCCATCGGGCTGTTCCTTGCTGCGGCAATCGTAATCCATCAGCTGATTCTGAAGTGGCCGAAGCTGATCACAGCCTCTGTTTCGATTGTTCTGGTGATCCTCGGAACATTGTCGCAGATACAAGCGCAGACGTGGCGGGACTCCATGACGCTGCTGACCTATACCCTGACGCTGAACCCGAGGTCCGCCATCGCACACAACAACCTCGGCACCGTCCTCATGGATCAGGGAAATGATGAAGGGGCGCTGAAAGAATTCGATCTCGCCATCGAGAACAATCCGCGGCTGATGAACGCTTGGATCAACCGCGGAAACGTTCTGACTCGAAGAGGCGATGTTACCGGTGCCAAAGAATCCGATCAGGCTGCCATCCGGTCGATCGGCGAAACGAACACGCTGCGACCGGACGACTTGCTGGGGTACTACGCGCTGGGCGAGCGGCTGGAGAAAGAAGGGAAGATCGAAGAGGCGCTCACAACGTTCATCGATGCGGCGAAACGCGCACCGCACATAGCGGAGGCGCAGTACAACGCGGCCGTCATGCTTCACAAACACGGAAAGCCGGAACAGGCGGTGGAGCTCTACACGAAAGCCGTCGCGCTGGACCCGACGATGCTGGATGCGCGCTACGCGTTGGCGGCGCTGCTGGCTGAACGCGGTTTGCTGCCGGAAGCCGCGTCACACCTCCGTGCCATCGTCGCAATCGATCCCGGCTATGCGCAGGCGGCGGTGCATCTTCAGAGAATCAATGCGATACTGGGGAACTAGTCGACTGCGGAATCTCCGTTCCAGGTGACCGCATGAGCAGGAACATGCCCGCTGCCATAGGAACGAAGCTCAGGAGCTGGACGACCGTCGCCGACTGACGGAGAAAAAGATACGCGAAGAGGATGGTGAGCAGCGGCTGGATGCAGGAAAAGGCAATGGTCTTCGTGATAGGAATCCGATGGATGGCTTCAATCCAGAACACTTTGGCAAGACCGAAGGCAAAGATGCCGTTCAGTAATAGAATGCTGACAGTGCGAGTGTCCACTGAAGTTGGCAATGGTCCGTCGAGGAAATGCGCAAGCATGAAAAGAGCAACAGTGGCGATCACGGAACGCCAGAAGAGAAGAAATGAAGCGCTGACATGACGACGAGCGCGCTGCTGTGCCGCATTCGCAAATGGCGGAACAGCCGAAGCCAGAAGCACGAGAATGTCGCCCGATTTCCAGTCCGAAAAACCCGGGAGAAGAACGATGGCGGCACCCGCTACCATGAGAATGGACCCGAGAACATGGGAGGTGCTCAAGGATTCATGACGCGTCAGCACATTGAGGAAGAGATAGCAGAAGAACACCTCCATGAGTCCGATGATCGCCGCATTACCCGGCGTAGTATGCTTGAGGCCGACGAAGAACAAGCCGTAGAACACGAACCCGATTGCCATGCCTGCAATGGCGATATCACGAGCGCACGTCACCGGAATGCGCCATTGCCACTCCCTCCGAAATGAAGCGATCGCCGCGAAGACGAAAGCTGAAATCCCCGTCGTGACAGCAGCTGATTGAAGGGGCGAAACAGCTTGGAACGAGAGTGCGGCCAGAACAGGGGTAAGGCTCCCAAGGAATGCATATGCCATGGCAAAAGACTCGCCGAGCCGATAATCGCTGAAACGGGATACAAACCGCATCTTACCGATGGAACGTGAGACCCTGAGCTGCAGCATACGACCGTGCAGCATCCGCATTCGCCCCGCCGATGTACGGAGGCTTCGTTCTGATCTTCGCATCAACGGTCACACCGTCATCCGCAACGCTGATGACGATCTGATTTGTGCCGTCGGAGTACATTTCCCGAGTGACCATACGCAGAGTGTACTCCCCGTGCGCCGCGGGTGGATACCCGCTCCCCTGTAGAAAAATCATTCTCCTGCTGATTGCTTGAGTTATACTTCTGCCAATGAGTACTATTCTTGTCTGCATTCACGGCTGGGGCGGTTCGAAAGAATCGTTCAACGATTTGCGAAAAGCACTGGACGGCAGCGGCATCGAAATCCTGACGCCCGACCTCCCCGGCTTCGGCCTTGAACCTGATCCCCCGCGCCCTTGGACGAACGATGATTACGCGGATTGGGTAACAGAATGGATCGAACACGCACAACCAGCAACCAGCAACCAGCAACCAGCAACCATTCATCTTTTGGGCCACTCCCACGGCGGCCGCATCGCGATCAAGCTGGCGCACAGGCAATCAACCAAAAACCAAAAACCAGCCGTTCGAGGCCCTGATGGGCCCTCAGGCCCAGAACGGGAAACCAGAAACTTGACCATCTCCCATCTCTATCTTTGCGCAGCCGCGGGCATCCCCCATCCCCCGACACTGAAAGAAACCCTCGGCTTGATGGCGGCGAAGACCGGCAAAACATTCCTGTCGATTCCCGGTTTGCGACGTCTGCAATCCCCCGCACGTACAATCCTCTACAAGCTCCTCGGCGTCCATGATTACGAACGCGCATCGCCGCTCATGAAAGAAACGCTGAAGCTGGTGACGGACGAAGACCTTACTCCCCTCCTCCGGTCAATCAACGTTCCAACCGACATCTTCTGGGGCAGAAATGACACCATGACGCCGTTCTCCGATGCGCTGATCATGGAACGGGAAATACGGGGCAGTACGCTCCATCCGTTCGACAACGTGCGACATCGGATCCATCGGGACAAAGCCAAGGAGATCGCCGAGGTGATTCGGGGTAGAATGAACGCATGATGACTGCCGTTGCCGTCGGCTTGGGTCTGGTTGGCGCACTGTCGCCGCTGCTGACGTTGCTGCGCCTGTGGCAGATCAAGGAATGGAGGTGGGACCGGTTACTCGAACACCTGCGACGCGAAGGTGTCCTGATGCAATTGTTCGGGGGAACGCGGTCACTGATCCTCTTCTGCTGGGGAAGCATCACCCTCATCCTCATCCTGATCGGCGATGCAGGCGTCATGGCGCTGCCGCTCGGATTGGTGCTGCTGACACTCCTTGCCCTCACAACAATCGCACAGATCGCACTGCGAAAGCAGCAGACGCCGGTCTGGACGCTCAAGGCGATTGTCCTGACCGTGTTCTCTCTCCTGCTCACGATGACGCTCATCGGACTGCTCTTCCCGCTCTCATGGCACGGCGGCGTACTCCTCGGAGCACTGGTTCCCGCCGCAGGTCCTGTTATCGCCGCGTGCGCATGGATGGTGATGAGGCCGGTCGATTTTCTCCTCAAGAGACGCGTGATGAACCGTGCGAAATCGGTGAGGGAACATCATCCGACAATCACCGTGATCGGCATCACGGGCAGCGTCGGGAAGACGACGACCAAAGAGCTGATATCCCACGTGCTGCGACCCTTCGATGCCATCGCAACCCCCGAACACGTGAACACCGAAATGGGAGTGGCGGCATGGATCAGTCGCGTCCTCAGAGATGAGCCTGCCGACTCAAGGAAAATTCTGATCGTGGAAATGGGCGCATACCGCAAGGGGGAAATCGCTCTCCTCTGTTCCATCGCACAACCGACGATCGGCGTCATTACCTACATCGGCCACCAGCATCTCTCCCTGTTCGGAAGCCGTGACGCCATCCGGGAGGCGAAAGGCGAACTGTTCCAGTCTCTCCCGGAGTCCGGTCGGGCATTCGCAAACAAAGACAACGAGGGGAGTGATGCGCTGATCCGCCTCTGCCGTTGTCCCGTCATCACCGTCGGAACGGGAAATGATGCGGACATCGTCGCCGATAACATCGAGGAAACCGGTAAGGGAATCTGTTTCCGATCGTTGGACACGGTGTTCGATGTTCCATTGCCCGGAACGCACAGCGTGACGAGTGCACTTCTGGCGATTGCCGTGGCAAAACATCTCGGACGATCCGCCGCGGACATCGCCGAATCCCTGAAGCACTTCATGCCGCTGCCCGGAACATTCGAAATCCGGGAGGAAGGCGGCATCACTGTACTCAATGACACGTACAACGCGAGTCCGGACGGTGTCCGGGCGGCCATCGACTGGGCGGCTCTGCAACCGCACCCGGAGAAAATCCTGCTCATCGAAGGAATCATTGAATTGGGCCAATTCGAGGAAGACATCCATCTGGATCTGGCGCTTCGGGCATCCAAAGTATTTCATCGTGCTTTCGTCGCCGATCCGCACTTCCTCCCCTACTTCCGTAAAGGCGGATTCGATGAACGGGCGCAGCCCGTACCCGGCCATCCGACACCGATTGCTGCAGGCTCTCTGCTTGTTTGCTTGGGCCGTCTGCGGCAATCTCAGATCAACCGTTTTCTGAAACCCGAAAACCGAAACCCGGAAACCGGAAACCGGTAATCCATGCCGAACCCCATCCATCACACCTTCGGCCCTCACGTTGATCGGAGCTTTCTCGGGAAGACGGTGGCTCTGTCCTATGTCCCATGGCGGTATGTCCGTGGAACCTCCTGCTACCGGCTGAAAGAGGCGCTGAGGGAGCGCTTCCGCGGCGAACCTGCGCTCTTCGCTTCGGGGCGACAGGCGTTGCTCGCTTTGCTCCGCGCGCTCGACGTCCGTCCCGGTCATGAAGTCATCGTGCAGGGATACACATGCGTCGTAGTGCCGAATGCCATCCACGCAGCCGGCGCGGTCCCCGTCTACGCGGACATCGATCGGGAAACGTTGAATCTGACCGTGGAATCCGTGGAAGCATGCATCACTCCCAGAACGAAAGCGGTGATCTGCCAACACACGTTCGGGATTCCTGCACCCGTTCGGGCTCTGCGGGAGCTTTGCGATAAACAAGGCATCGCACTCATCGAGGATATGGCGCACGCCATTCCGGATAGCCGCGGACCGGCGGATATCGGCGTTCACGGGGAATACCTGCTGCTGAGTTTCGGCCGGGACAAGGCTGTCTCCGGGGTCGAAGGAGGCGCTGTTCTGAGCCGCAATCCAGCTGTTTCACGCAAACTGAATGAGATGGAGCGGACGGCGCTGCATCGCAAATGGTGGGAAGTGGCACGGCTCCTCGAGTACCCTACCCGCATGCACGGTATCGTCCGTCCTTTGAGCGGGACGGCACTGTTCAGACCTGCGGTGTGGATCATGCAGCGTCTCGGATTGATCGCTCCGGTTCTGACAATGGCTGAGAAGAGAGGTTCCATGTCTCCTCTCCTCTGGAAACTGCCGAACGTCTGCGCATCTCTCGCACTCAGTGAACTGAAGCGCCTCACGGCAATCAACGATCGTCGCCGGACGCTCACGGATTTCTACCTGCGATTCGGCCGGGATCACCGCTGGCCCATGCTCAAGGGAGTCACCTCCGACCTCCCGCTGCAGAAATTCCCGCTCTTCGTACACGATGCGGAGAAGAAACGGAGATGGCTGAAAAGAGAGAATATTCATCTGAATGACGGATGGACGGGCTGCGTAGTCTGTCCGGTCACGTGCAATCTCAATAATGCCGGATATCAATGGGGCAGTGATCCTGAAGCGGAAGCGACATCCGAACAGATTCTTTCATTGCCGACGCACCCGACCATGACGATGGCGCAGGCACTCAGGCTGGCGAAGAGGGTGGATGAGCTGCTGAAGGAGGAAAAGGGAATCTGAGCCTGTCATACGAAATTACGATGATTAGTATCGTATAAATTTCCCGAAGCTGCGGTTCGAAAACCGCAGCGGCGGCGATTGTCGAATCGCCGCTACGGTACAATTCAGATTAATTTCGTATCATACCACCTCCCCTCATACTCCCGTATTCTGATACTCTTCCTTGGTCATGCAGATTGTTTCCGCCACCGATCCCGCGGCATGGGACGCCTTCCTCTCGCGTCAACGCTTCCGCCCGTTCCTCCAGAGCTGGGCGATGGGTGAGGTCTACCGTGACATCGGGCAGTCTCCTGTGCGCCTCCTCATTGAAGATAAAGGCATCATTCAAGGTATTTGCTTCGGGCATATTGTGGATGCGAAACGGGGAAGGCATTTGTCGGTGCCGTATGGACCCGTCGTAAGCGATCAGCGACCAGCGACCAGCGACCAGCAGACTGAATTACTCTCCCTCATGGAAGAACTGAAGCGTATCGCAAGGAGCAAGGGTTGCTCATTCATCCGGATAAGCCCCATCTGGCCGCTACCAGCTACCAGCTACCAGCTACCAGCTACAATTCCCTCCCCCCTCCACCTCCTCGCGGAACAGGTTTGGTATCTGCCTCTCACAAAAGAAGATCAATGGTTGAGCGACAAGCGACAAGCGTCAAGCGTCAAGTGTCATCCCCGCACAGAAGAGGAATTTCTTATGTCCATGCGCAAAACCACACGTAATCTCATCCGCAGAGCGGAGCGTGACGGTGTCGAAGTGACTGCTTCCTCGGATCCCGTCGCCGATCTGGAAACATTCATCAATCTCCACGACGAAACACGGAAACGCCACGGATTCACGCCCTACTCCAATGCTTTCTTCCGCGCTCAGGTGAAGCATTTTGCAGCAAACGATGAATGCACAGTCTACCTTGCAAAACATCAGGGACAGATTCTCGCAACCTCTGTTCACATGCATGCGTTCGGCGAAACGAGCTACCACCACGGCGCATCGGTGCAATCCAAAGTTCCGGCAAGCTATCTGCTGCAATGGCGCGCCATACAGGATGCACTGAAACGCGGTGATCATATCTATAACTTCTGGGGGATAGCACCCATGGGGGATCGGAAATCGGAAGTTGGAGATCAGGAAACCAAAAACCAACAACCAAAAACCAAAAACCACCCGTTTGCCGGCGTCACCCTCTTCAAAACCGGCTTCGGCGGAACCTCGCTTCCGCTCATACATTGCAGAGATCTTCCGCTGACACCGAAGTACTGGCTCACGTACGCATTCGAGACCATGCGTAAGTGGAAGCGCGGATTCTGATCTTTCTTGCTTCACTGACACTGCATCCCGCTTGATGCCGATCCTGTTCTCCGTAGCGGCGATTCGATAATCGACGCCGCTGCGGTTTTCGAACCGCAGCTACGCAAGGATTGGGACAACCGTCATCATCGGATTACTTCGCCCTCTTCGTTTTCAGTCCATAGACAAGGAGATAGATGAGCGGCAGGATCCCCGCGGAGTTGAGGACCAGCAACGCAATGAACCATGCGAGCTGCTTGCGCTGTGCGGAGCTCCAGAGTGCCATCCCCCTCAAGACAAGATCAACGAGAAGGAGCGGAATGAGCCAGAAATAAAGAGTGGGAGGGAGGAGGGCGGGGTGCATGCGGAATACTCTATAACAATGTCCGGTCACTTCCAACTGGAGCAAGCGAAACAATGTGCCTCAACAGCATTTCAGGCGTACAATTCGCATACATCTTCCGCAATTTCAGTATGCAGCCCGACACAAAGCCGATGAACAATGACGAGAAGCTGGATGCGATTGTCCTGTACCTCGATCAAATGAATAAACGCGACAGACTGAGAACCGTCGGAGGATTCATCCGCGGACTCATCGGACTGATACCCGTCGTCGTCGTCCTCGGAAGCCTGTGGTATTTCGCCAGCCACGGTGAAGAACTCATGAAAATGATCGCAAATCAGGCTGCATCGTCGGCGGCCGAGTACACGAAGGGTCAGGGGCAGGGACTCGTTGATGAACTGATGAAGCAATATTCATTCCCTCAGAAATGAGTGTGTCATCGGATCTTCCGGCTCCTGCGGAGTCGAGGGAAACTCTCCATAAAAGGCTTCCGGATGCGGCATGGATGATCCTCGAGAGTTTGCCCGCGATCTGCGTGATGTGGGTCATCGGATCGGCCTTCATCACTGCGCCGTTCTTCTTCGACAGCAAAACGATTTCTGACTGCTCGCGTGTTGCGGCAGAGCATCCGTGGAGCCTGACATCATTCACCTGTTCGGGGCATCCTTCCCTCTTCCTGACAGGCCTTCTGTCGATTCCCGAGCTTCTCCTCCCCGGGAACGTTGCGGCGATGCATGCAGTGCTGCTGACCATGGCAGCGATGTCGCTGATCGCCCTCTCGTCCATCCTGAGATTGATGGTGCCTGCGAAGGAAGCAGTTTTGCTCCGGATCGGCTCGCTGCTGCTGCTTGGAACGCATCCCGTCTTCCTCGGAAATTTGATCGGATTCAACACGGATCTCGGCGTCATGCTGATGTTTCCGATTTTCCTCGCATTGTTGCTCCGCCGTCACTGGATACCGGCAACGCTTGCGGCGCTGTGCCTTGCTTTCACGAAGGAAACGGGGTTTGTTCTCTACGGAATCACCGTCCTGCTGTTCGTACTTCTATCACAAGAAAACCCGGGGATCACGAAGGAGATGATCCTTTCCACCGTCCGGCGTTACTGGTTTCTTCTGCTCCCTCTGGCGGCATATGTCATATGTGCGATACTGCTCATTCTGCTCTATGACGTTGCGCCGGTCCATCTGGAATCCGGGATGTTTGCGGAGCCGTCTCTCCGCCGTACGGCGATTCTGGTCTCTGACATCCTCCTGTTCCAATTCCAATGGATTCAAACATCTGTGATTCTCATTGCGTCTGTTCTGCTGCTGAGAGCTGAGCGCAGTCGTTCTCTGCATGACGCACCTCTGATGCGAATGCTGACGTTCTTCGGCTTGATCTACCTCATAGGAATCATGCTGTTGATCTTCAGGGTTCCCTACAACAACGTGCGCTACGTCATGCCGCTCGTCCCCGTCGGGATCCTGCTGTTCGCCGGCTGTCTCCACCTCATCCGATGGAACCGGTGGTTCAACGGAGGATTGCTGCTGTCGGCAATCTTCATCCTACAACTGTCCGCGCTCACGAGGAGCAACGACCCGGTGTCGCGCTTTCTGTATGGAACATTCCCCTTCGGCGAACACCGCTTCTACTCCATGGGGCCTGCGGCCGAAGATCCTTGTTGCGGGCAAGGAAGAGATCAACTCGTCTACAATCTCCAGCATCAGAAATTGCGCACGGTCACGGAGCTGGCGATACGCACCCTCCAGCCGAACGGCGCGAGCGTGCTGGTGGCACACAGGAATATGTTCATCGACAAGCCGGACAAATACTGGGGGTCGTTCCCGAGCGGAGTCGACCCGGTGACATTCCGCTTTACGGAAGACCCGCAAGCGCTTCATCCCGTCTTCATCAATCCGGAATCATTGCTCAGGTCTCCGACTCTTCCGGACGAGGTGCACTTCTTCGAATTCCCGAACCTCGACAATCGGGAGGCGAAAGAACTGCTGCTGACCCGATTCGAGGTGGATGACACCTTTTCCATTGAAGAGGGCGGGTACGCAATGACGGTCGTCCGCATGCGTCAGCGTTCGAAATGAGAGCGGAAGACCCCCATCCTCCGCTCTCCGCTGATACGAACACACTATCTCCCGCTCACTGTCTTCACGACTGCGTCCGCGGTCATGCCGCCGACGACGGCGATGGACGGAAGGCGCAGGAATTGGCTTCGGGAAAACCTGAGATCCGGACTGTCAGTGACGCCGAACAGGTATCCCAGCGTCTGCGCCTCTTTCACAATCCGGTCATTCACGCCGTTCCTCGGATATGCCACCGCGTACACTTCCTTACGCGTCAGTTCCTCAAGCAGTTTCTTGCTCTGCCCGATCTCCAGAGTCACCTGCGAATCCGTCAATCCACGCAGATCATCGCCGGTATGTCCTGCCGACTGCAACTCATACCCGTTCGCAAGGAGCGTCAACACCGTTTTTTCCGTAATCCCCGCCAGCCCCAGATCACGCGTCTGAAGGAACAGCGTCGCGGGGACGGACGCGCTCTGCAGTGCATCGGTCACTTGACGGAGATTCTTCGCATTCACCCCCGTAACGAGGAGGACGACGGCATCCGGACTGACGCGGACATCCCGCGACTCTTGTCCCAAAACCATATCGTAGAAAGATTTGAGCGTGACGATCTTCTTGCCTGCGGTGCGCAGTGACGCAACGTGCTTGGTGAGCGCCGTCATCGCAGCCGTATCATCCGCGGCGTACTGCAATATGGGCAGGGCATACTCCTCCTCACGAACAAGGAATACGGGTTGGAACGGCTTCAGATACTGCGTGGAAACGTATCCTTCCTTGCCGTTGTACGCCACTCGTGCCCACTCCCCGTTCATGGAGAGCGGCTTGATGATGGTCTGCCCGGGCAGTTCACCCATTTTTTCCGACTGCGTCGAAGGATCCTTCCGCATATTGAGGAATGCGTAATCGACGAAATACTTGCCCTCGAACTGCTTCTTTTCCTCGGGAAGCCTCTGCTCCGTCGTCAGCTTGGCGAGATACCGGAATGCCACATACCCCTCGGTTTCTGCCGCCAGCTTGATCTTGGCCCACTGTGCACTGGGAACATCCAGAACCGTCACGGTGTCACCCTGATTCAATCGCGTAACCTGTGCGGAATTGACATCCATCCCCTGACGCACGTTCAGAAACGGATTGTTCACACGGTAGATATTGCCGCCCTGATCCGACACGGCCAAGCGGATATTGTCATACAGACGCTGCTTCTCGATATCCGGTTTCACATCGATTGTTTCGGAGAGCACGGTGACACCCGATGACGAGCGTTCGATACTGAATGCCGGCAAGCCCGTCGTCCCGCCCGTCCCGCCCGTCGTTTCTACCCCCGGAGCCTCCGATTCGGTTTGCTCGGTCAGTGTATGGACTTTCGACAGATCCGTATCGCTGAACGTGAAATCCTCGAACCCCTGCTCCAGTTCCGGCTGACCGCATCCGGCGAAGAGAATGCCGAACGAGAGGATAAGAAGGAAAAACGTCAGCGTGGTGCGGGACATGGGACGGGGAGAAAAGTGGGAAGTAGAAAGAATTACATGCGATCGGGAACGCGGAGCGTCAGAATCTCGGCGCCGGTTTTCAGCACACGTGCGGTGAGCGACGTCACGCCCAACCGGAAGGCGCGCTGCTCCGCCGACGCGCCGAGAATGTCGTCCGAGTTGTAGAAGGCGTTGAATGCCTGACAGACGTCGTAGAGATAATTCGTAAGTTTGTGCGGCAGATGATCCTTCCGCGCATCCTCCAGCGTCTGGCCAAACATCAGCAGGAGTTTGGTCAACCGCCGTTCGGCAGGGGAAAGCGAGGTCGCAACTGTCAGAGCCGGATGCTCTTCTCCCCCCTTGCGCAGGACTGACTTGGCGCGGGCATGCGTGTACTGCAGATACGGCGCGCTGTTCCCTTCGAACGAGAGCATCTTCTTCCAGTCGAACACCATGTCCATCTTCCTGTTTTGGCTGAGAATGCCGTAGACCAATGCACCCACTCCCATCATTTCCGCCAATCCGTCCGGATCATCCGTCTGGATCTTCTCGCCGCGTTCGCTGATGATAGTTTTCGCACGAAGGAGTGCTTCATCCAATGCGGCTTCCAGCTTGAGAATATTCCCCTTCCTCGTACTCATGTCCTTATCGGCGAACCGCATGCGGCCGAAGAGTACGTGCTCGAGATGCGGCAGCTCCCACCCCAGTTGGCCGAGAGTGGCGAACAGCTGCTTGAAATAGAGCTGCTGCGCGACATCAACCACATACAGAATGGACTGCGGGTGCCATGTGTCGATGCGATACCGCGCAGTCGCCAGATCACGCGTCAGGTAGATGGTCGAGCCGTCAGCCTTGAGTGCGATGAGCGTCGGCAGCTTGTCGGTCTCAGGGAATCGGACAATCAACCCTCCGCCTTCGCCGGGAAGAAATACCCCCTTCTTTTTGCCCTCTTTCACGATTGTGGCCATCTTGTCTTCATAGAAACTCTCACCATGCGTGTGATCGAAATGAATATGCAGACGCTCATACAGATGATCGAGAGACCGCATCGTGATGCCTACGACACTCTTCCAGAACTCCCGCAGCGTCGTATCTCCTTGCTCAAGTTTGGCAAATGCCGCCCTGCCCTCTGTTTCGAGCGAAGCATCCGTCGCCAGTTCATCGTGAAATTTGACGTAGAGCGCCAGCAACTCATCGATGGAATGCTCTTCGACCTTCTTCGTCCCCCATCGTTCGTACGCGACCGCCAGTTTCCCGAACTGCGTCCCCCAGTCTCCGAGATGATTGATCGAGACAGTGTCAAATCCGAGATGACGATAGAGATTCGCCAGAGACTGACCGATGACCGTGCTGAGAATGTGATGAATCCCGAGCGGCTTCGCAACGTTCGGCGCAGAGTAATCAATGATAACCGGCGATGTTTTCTTTGTGTTCTTCTGGGGGCTGCACACAAGAAGTGTCGACGGAAGTTCACCGGACAATGTCGCAGGTGCCAGCATCACATTCACAAACCCCGGACCGGCAATCGACACATTTTCCACGCCGTCAACGGACTTGAGTGCCTGAGCGATGGTCTTCGCAACGTCCTGCGGAGATTGCTTCAGCTGCTTCGCAAGGGACAGCGCGGCGGAAGTTGTTAAGTCACCTCGACCTTTATCCAGTGAGAAACTGAAGTGGATAGTTGTCGATATGCCAAATTTCTTCTTCATTTCCGCTTCACAGATACCCGATAATTTATTCTGGAGATCGAACACAGGAGATGAACAAGAAACAGCGCTAATGTATACCGTGTAATTCGAATGTATAGTCGAAACAATAATTTGATCTTGATCACTCTTTTTCTTCGTGTTCTCCCATGCTTTTGAACAAATAATTTATGCACGATCGTACACCCGATTTTGCTCACATTTTCTATCCATCCTGTGGATAACTCTGTTAATAATTTGTGAACAAGAGTGTTTGCTCTTCTGCTTAACAAGAAGAAGATATTTTATTTATTTTTAAAATAGTGTATAATATATCTTGTGAGACCAATTCTTCCCAAACAGAGATCGAGATTTCGCACAAGGACTGCAATGCTCGTTTGTGCGGTAATGATGATCATCAATAGCGCCTGCTCGGTGCAAGGACCAAAAACATCCGTCAGTGTCGGTGGCGGTCGAAGTGCCGTGCAAACCATCGACCGTATCATCAATAACGCCCCGCCACCGATGATGGCAAGGAGTGCGGCATTACTCGGTTTATTCGTCTCCGAGTACATTGCTCTGTCCGCAGCCGCACAGGGCGTTGAAGGGGCGCTCCTCGGCGTCGGCGTACAGTCTCATATCATGGAAACGCAGGGAAACGTCTCCGATCCGGACTACGACCTGCTTCAAGCCTTTGCCGATGCACTTCAGGTGGATGTCGCCGATCTGCTCAACCGCAGCCCGGATCGCCAGCGCTCACTGGACCTCTATGCGGATGCACTCAGCAATGTCGCCACGAAAGCCAATGACCGCTACAAGCAGGTGCTCGCAGCCGCTGATGAACTGAAAAATCTGAATCGGGAGCATGAACGAGCAAAGAATACCGCAGAGCGCGACCTCAGAAAGGCGTTGGATGACAAGGCGTTCAGTGAAGCCGGTGAGAAACAGAAAATTCTCCTGGAAGCCGAGCAGGCTTTGGCGGAAAGCGATCTGAAACTCCGTGAGCTGACAGAACTGCTGCGTACTTTGGACAAGCTTCTGACGCTGTTCGGCGAGAAGATTCTGGCCATTCAACAGAACAGGGAAATCCTGATCTCCGGCATGAAAGTCGTCGATGTCCCCGGCATCGAGGATTTGAAAATAATCCAGAGGAAGAGTGTCAGTCCGAGCAGGACTAGAAACGAATCTGAGGAGTTTGATGCGCTGTTTAAACAAGAAAGGTGAGAATATGCGGAGAAAAGGACGTGTGGAAAGATGCACTCGTACGCCATCGAATCTGTGAGGAGTAAATCTCCATCTCAACGGAGTCATATCATCTACAATGCACGCGTGTCTCTCAGGTGGTTCTTCTCCTACGGCTCCGTTGAGGGTAACTGGGTATATCCATTGCTTCCCGATATCCTTGTCAATCCTCTCGCAAGCGCCGTACCCGCTGCAATGCTGAGCATACTGATATTTCTGATAACGGACCGCTTCATTGAGCGCCGGGAAAAAACATGTGTCGCCACGTGGTGGATCACGGGGATGGCATTGGCACTGCTGCTCAGACAGTCGGCCCGCTTCAACTTGTCATCGATCATCGAAAGCGATGTGAGCAATGGCTACTTCGCGGCATCATTGAGATACGGCCCTCTCACTGTGCTCAACAATTATCCTGTTCTCTCGGAATTGTCCATGCATCCGGCCGGCAACATGCCGGGGAAGATTCTCCTGTTCCACGCACTCAGGATATTCACGACATCGTCACAAGCGATGGGGTTCATGCTCGTCGCTTTGGCATGCCTTATCGGACCGATCACATACGCTCTCATGTGTGAAGCCGGCTTCTCCAAAAGAATCGCTCTCAGAGCAATGATCCTCTCTCTCGTGATGCCGGCGTTCGTCGGATTCATGCCGATTCTCAATACGGTGACGCCGGTGATCGCCCTCACTGTGTTCCTGCTCTCACTGATTGCAGCGCATCGGAATAACAAATTCACGGCTATGGGAGCCGGTCTTGCCGCTCTGATACTGATCCTCTTCGAGCCAACACCGTTCATTCTGATCAGTACGGGCGTCTTCGTCATCGGTGACGAGTTGCAGACCGGGAAGATCCGATGGAAGCAACTCCGGACAACCGGACTGACCGCAATCGGCACCATGATCATCGGCTTACTCACGCTGCGTATTCTGACAGGGTTCGACTTATTCGCGGCACTGCACAACGTTGCGAAGATGGGTATGTCGTTCAACGAAGCCGATAGACCCTACGTCCGGTGGCTCATCCCGAATCTCAAGGATTTTTTCATGGGTGCGGGAATCCTCCCGTCACTCGTCTTCCTTCTCGCAATTGTTTCGATCACACGCTTATTCGTTCATCGCTCTTCATCGCGGAGGGGCAAGAAATTCGCGGAGCTGCCGCCAAACGCAATCGCGCTCGTGATCGGCACAGTGACAGCAGTCCTCCTCTTGGACATTCTCGGCTTGATCCGCGGAGAAGCCGTACGGCATTGGATTTTTCTCATGCCGTTCGTGATGATGATCGCAGCATGGATGACGACTTCGAAAAGATGGCTGTTCATAGTCATCCTCTCGATGACGATTCTCCAGACGTCGTTGTCGCTCTGGGCGATAGGTTTTGTCATTCCGTAATCCATCTCCGTAGCGGCGATTCGGAAAATCGCCGCCGTTGCGGCTCTCCCTTCGACAAGCTCAGATCGCCCTGAGGAATTACCGGCAAGGCTCTTGGCTTCCATAAGCCTCTGTGCTATACTGTCCTGATGCCTTCAACCGCTCCAGTCCAACCGAAACCCGTCTCGCCGGTGGCGGGAAAACTCCTCGGGGTTCTCGATGAACTGCTGGGACTGCATCGAACCATCGAAGCGATCATCAAAAGAAAGGAGAAGGACGTCGATGATAACGCGGGATTTTCCCATGAGGAAAAAGACGTCGTGAAACGCTATGAAGAGGGTCTGCAGAAGCTTCTGGACGTGATCGCCCCTGCGGGACTCCGGTTTGACAGAAGCCTGATCCAGCTCAACGACCAGCTGGTTGCCCGGAGCTTCTACGCATTCAACTGGCCGTCCCAGATCTACCCGAACTGGCTCAGTCAGCTCATCAACTTCGACATCCAAATCGACATCTCCATGTTCATCTATCCGGCATCCAACAGGGTGATTTTGAAGATGCTCCGGAAGAAAGTTGCCGAAATGCGCAGCTCCATCCGCATGCTCCAGCAACGCGGCATCGTCCGAGACCCTGCGCTGGAGGCCGCACTGCAGGACGCGGAGGAACTGCGGGACCTGCTCGCGCGCGGATCGGAAAAGCTCTTCCAGCTCGGCTTCTACTTCACGCTGTACGCGGAAAATGAAACCAAGCTCAAGAAAGTGCAGACGGATGTGGAGGCCATCCTCGGCGGCAAGCTCATTCTGACGAAACCTGCCGCCTTCCAGATGGAACACGGCTGGACCAGCTGCCTCCCCTATTGCTTGGACGAACTGGATTTCAACAGAAACATGAACACGCAGGCCATCGCGACCAGCTTCCCGTTCAGCTCCTCCGACCTGACCGACGATCACGGCATCCTGTACGGCATCAACCGGCACAATGATTCGCTGATTATCTTCGACCGGTTCGATCTTCCCAACGCGAACTCCAACGTCTTCGCCACATCCGGTGCGGGTAAATCCTACGTGGTGAAACTGGAAATTCTCCGGTCGCTCATTCAGGGCGTTCAGGCCTATGTCATCGATCCGGAAAACGAATACGTCGACCTCTGCTCCACGGTCGGAGGGACGATGATTCCCATCTCCCTGCAAAGTTCGCATCGGATCAATCCGTTCGACCTGCCTCTGGCCGTCCGCGGCGACGATGCGGAAACAGGGGAGATCGTACGGAGTGCGGTCATCAACCTCCACGGTCTCTTTAAACTCATGCTCGGAACCATCACGCCGTCGGAGGAAGGTGTGCTGGATAAAGCCATTCTGGATACCTACGCGCTGAAAGGCATCACGCTGCAGACGCCGGATCCGACGAAGATGGAACCGCCCGTGCTGCCGGATCTCATCGATGTGCTGATGACCACTGATGGAGGAGAATCCATGGCACAGACGCTCCAAAAGTATACGAAAGGAAGTTTCTCGGGACTCTTCGACCGGCCGACGAACATCGAACTCGATAAAGAAATGGTCGTGTTCCAGATCCGTGACTTGGAAGATGTCCTGAGACCCATTGCGATCTTCGTGGTCTTAAACTTCCTCTGGAACCGCGTCCGTGCCGACATGCGCAAGCGCATCCTCGTCATCGACGAAGCATGGAACCTCATGCAGTACGAGGATTCGGCGCAGTTCCTCTACGGACTCATCAAGCGAGCCCGCAAGTACTACCTCGGCATCACGACCATCACGCAGGACGTCGACGACTTCATCAACTCGCCGTACGGCAGACCGATGATCTCCAACACGTCGCTGCAGATGCTCCTCAAGCAATCGGCGGCGAGCGTGGATAACCTCGCGAAACTCTTCTACTTGACTGAAGGCGAGAAGTACCTGCTGTTAAACTCGGGCGTTGGCCAAGGTCTCCTGTTTGCTGGTAACACGCACGTCGCCATCCAAGTGGTCAGCAGTCCGAACGAACACAAGATCATCACCACGAAGCCGGAGGAAGTGATGAAGAAGCGGAAAGAGGAGAAAGAACGGGCGGCGGAGAAGAAAGAGGAAAGCAAATAAGAACCTAGGTCGGAGACACTGAATAAAATCCACATGGTTTCTGGTTAATAGTTTTTAGTTTCTGGTTCAGCAGCCAAACCAAAAACCAGCAACCATAAACTTACAACCTCACTGCTCCACCTTCCATCTGACTTCCGGCTTCAGTTTCCCTTGGAGCGCGAAGCCGGCCGCTTTCCGGTGTCCGCCGCCTTGGAACGTCGCGGCCATTTTCGAAACATCCACATCATCACGCAACGTACGGAGCGAGCCTTTCACCTTTCCTCCTCTCTCCGACAGAATCAGTGAGAAACGCATGCCGGGAATCGCGTTGACGTAATCGATGGCACCCGTCAGTTCGGAATACTCGGCTCCCGTCGCGCGGAAATCTTCTTCAGTCAGTGCGGAAATGGCACCTCGTTCCTGCGTCACCCCGATCTTCTCCAGTACGCGCCCCCAGAGCCGAAGCGTCGAGAGCTTGGCCGTGCGGAACACGTGGGTAACGATCATGCGCTGCGCAGCTCCTGACCGAAGCAATCGAGCCACGGTTCGATACACGCGAGCCGTCGTATTGCTGTGGAGAAGACCGCCCGTATCGGTGTAGACACCGGTGAGGAGCGACGTGGCGATGTCCGGTGTCAGCTGCCATCCTGCCAGATCCGCGAAATCGACCAGCACCTCGCAGGTGGAGGAAGCGTCCGGCACGACGATGTTCACCGCTGCGAACTGCGTATTTGTCGGGTGGTGATCGAAGCAGACGGACGGCCACGCTCCGCCGAAGATCTGAGGAAAACGCTCGTGATACTCGGTGAGTTTCGGCTCCGCTGCATCGACGAAGATGAAGACGTCCCCATCCGTCGGATTGATCTCCGCCAGCACACGTTGTGCGAAGGGGAGAAAGGAGAACGTCGGCGGAACCGGATCCACGCATGCAAGCGATACGATCACGCCGGGGAAGTTCGCCTCGACCAACTGCGCGGCCCCTGTGATGGCTCCCAGCGCATCACCGTCCGGATTCCGGTGGCACATGCACGTCACCCTCTTCGCCTTCTTGAGTATCTCCATCGCCCGAGTGACTGACTTCGTGTCCAACATAAGGGGGCGAGTGTATGATTTCAACGACACCGCGGCAACGCGGATCCTATATCGGAAACAATAAATTGTGATGTGGTGATTGATTGCCTGATGCACTGCAGGATCAAGACCTCTTCTTGCGCCGTACTGATTTTTTTTGGGGGGTGGATATCTGCGCAAGTAATCGATCGATCTGCTCGCCCTTTTCGATGGCATCGTCACGCCGGAACCGGAGCATCGGCAGCTTGTGCATCGTCACGACCTTCCCGACCTCCTCGCGCATCTGCGTCGATCCGCGCTTGAGAGCGGTGACGGCGGCTTCGACATTCGTGAGTGCCGTAACCGAGATATCCGCGTACGAGAAATCCGATGAAAGTCGCACATCCGTGATGGAAACCATCGACGCCACGTTCGGCTGAATGGTCAGCGCATGACGCGCGACGACGGAACGGATGATGCCGGCGATCTGGAGAAAGCGGTGGGACACGGAAAAAGTATACAGTATGCGGTATGAAGTATTCAGTATCCGGATTCCCTCCCTCCATACTTCATACTGAATACTCCATACTCAATACACTTCCTGAAGATAGCAGGATTCACACAGCACTCGTTCCGGTCTCTCCGGTACGTACGACGTCTCCATCCCCTTCCCGCACTTGCCGCATTCCCGCTTCCAGAGCTTCCGCGGATTGCGCAGCACCATCCTCCTGCGGTGCCGTTCGTCCGGATGCAGACGGGGGACGGGTAAACGCATCGTCCGGTAGAAATCGAGCTCCTGCTTGATGATGCGGAACGGACGCTTGGATGATTCGCATTCGATCGCCGAATGTAGAATGTCATCGGAGACAGCGTCGATTGCATCGGGTAGTTGAGCTGCGGGGATGATCCTGTCGACTTTCGGAACTTCATCAACTTCATCCCGCCAACGCCATCCTCGGCTCAACACCTCTTCTTTGGTCAGCGGGAAATACTCCAAGGCGACAGTTTCGTTATAGGCGAAGGGACTGAGCTCCGGAGGGAAGAACTCACCCCACTCTCCGTCTGAGCGCATCTTCGCAATAATCAGCGGCACTAAATCCTCATATTCTTCTTTGGAATACTGCTTATTAAGGATGCAATAGCGTTTTTGTTTCAAACCGGCACAGCCAAATACATTACTGCACGAAACGACAAAGTCAGAGTAGTAGATATTGTCATGACCGGCGATGTAAAAGCCGCTGACAACATTCTTCCCTTCAACACACATCCCTTCGTAGGTCAGTTCCACACCTTTTTTTGAAGAGCCGAATACGTCAAATCCATCTTTGCAATTCATTGAAAAATTCGTCCATCTGCAATCCTCAAGATTGTTTGACTCATAGCAATCCATTGAATTTCTCGCATTGGTGAGATTGTCTCCGCTACACCCTTCACAACTGATGATATTCGATGCCCGATGAATGGCATTGAGTCGAATAGTATGAAGAAAATACTCTTTCTTCGTTCGGTAACTTTGCGCTTGCTGCAGATCCATCGCTTCTTTCCTGCGATTGAATTCCTCTTTCGTGCACGCAGTATTATCAATAAAGTAACGTGCATTGTGAAGATTGAAACAACCGATGCAGGATTCACAGTTCTTGCAATCGAAGCAGAAACGAAGATCAACGGAATTTTTGCATCTGATTGAGCCAATTACGTTGTAACACTTGACGCAATCAATGGAATCATATGAAAGTTCACACTCCTTGCAGCCACAAAGTTCCATGCAAGATCTGCATGAATCCGTAAGATTGGAGTAGAAAACTTTATCGCAATTACTCGCTCCAAATGTCAGGTAGCACTCATTGCAAAAATCAACAAAATTGCAAAAATCACAGTGCTCCGATTGCCATATGAGAAGGTTCATTCTGGGAACCTGATGCAATAGCACATTGAACTGTCGGAGAAATGATTGCTGAAAGTCAACATTCATTCCGTACTCCAGCGCGTCCCATTCATCACTCCACCATTTAATCTGTGGGAAAACGGTGTACGGCTGCCCCGATGAAAGGTAAGAGATGAAACTCTTTTCTCTGCCAACAGGCAAATGAATATACAAGTGCCGCTCGTTCCTGAATATCAATCGTCTCTGATCTCGGCACTCCGGACATTGAGTCGGCGGTGGGATCAACTCGATTTTTCCCTTGAACACTGGTGATACTTTCTCATAAAAAGCAAGATCGGTGTCGGTGACATCGAATGGACGACGGCACCAGGGATTTCCGCAAATCTTCTTCATGGAAGGAGCATATATCACGATGTCCCGTCGATCCATAGAACATCTTTTTTCGCTTTTAGAAGAGCAGATTTCGATGTGACCTCAACTATGATTCCTGATCAGGTTTTCGTAAATATCGTCCATGCTACACTGCATCACATGACGACGAAGCGCCGGAAAACCAAAGGCATTACGAACCTCATTCTCCTCCAACACATCCAGGCAATGCGTTCATCGTTCGAGGAACGAATGGACAGGATGGAGGGACGGATCGGACATATTGAAGAGGACATCGGACATATCAAAAGAAGATTGGATCGAATCGAGAAAGATATCGTCAATATCAAAGATGCATTACAGCGTCTCTATGCTCATCGCGTGAACATGCTCGTTCGCATTGAGCGTCTGGAGAAATCCGTCGGAATTCCTTCATAATTTTCGGCCTCTCGAGAATCACCCAGAGCCTGACCCGTCAGAAAGCCTCCTTCAAATAACGCTCCCTGCAGTACGCCTTCTCCGGCCTCTCCGGCGAACCTGACGGCCGAAGCGGCCATTACGATTCAAAGCGCTCTTTTCTATAACATTCCAAGCAGAATATTTGTTCAGGACGCGACGGCTGGTACGTTGTCCTGAATTCCTTCCCGCACTTGTCGCACGAACGATCCCACAATCTGGTCGGCGTCTTCTTTGCAAAGCGCACCAGATGCCGGCAATCCGGACACCGGCGCGGAATGGGGCACGGCATCTTCCGGTAGAAATCCAATTCCGCCGGGATGAGCTTGTAGTTCTTGCCGCAGGCGGTGCACGCGAGGACTTCCTGCACGATTGAATCGGGAACATCCGCGATGTCGTCGGCGATCGTCTCCATAGCAATCGTCTCCTTCCCCGTGGTGTACGGCAATTGATCGGACCAGTGCCAACCACGGGCGACGACGTCATCTTTCGTGAGCGGGTAGTACTCCGATGCCGCAGACTCATTATATCCGAAGGGTGAGAGTCTGACGGGTAAATGCTCGCCCCACTCCCCTTCCTCTTTGAGCGCATCAATGATGGTTCCGGCCAACGCTTCGTACTCCGCTTTGGAATACTGCTTGTTGAGAATGCAGTACTTCGCTCTGTGGAGGGAGATACAGCCGAGCAAGTGCTCACTCGAGTGGCAATTATCAGAGAGCAGAATGTTCTTGCTCTTCCAGCACCACGTGGAAAAGTGGGTTTGATAGGAATCGTCGGGTGTCACACAGTCCGTGCACCACTGCGCACCGCCGTTGTTGATGAGATCGTAGGAGTGGACGGGCTTGTCGGAACGATCGACGTACTTGCAGTACTCGGCGTTGAAGACGCTGTAGCCGAGGACGGACTTGCAGTGGAAGAGATTGTTCCCTTCACAATCCTCAGAGTGCTGGATATTTGCATAAAGACGCGGGAACTTCAGAACCCAAGCATCGAACTGCCGCTCGGCTTCCTGCACGGACAGGAATGATCCAAGATGAAACGACTCCATCTTGGCCCGATAGTCCTCCTCCGTATGTTGTTCGTTGAAGATGCAGAAAGTCTTTTGCCGGAGACCGTAGCAACAGAAGCAGTTCGAACACCCCTTGAGATCGAAACCGAAGAAGCAGTCATGGCAGTTCTCGCAGTTCTGCAGATACGTGCAGTGGTAGCACCGCTGGGAATCCAGCGACTCGTACACCAGCTCCGAATTGATGCTCACGGTGTTGCAATCCACGACGTTCCTTGATTCATTGATATTGAGTCCGTAGTGACACTCGCGGTCGTACCAGCTGCCGATGAGACGATAGCAATCCTTGCACCGCGAAATGTCATAGCAATACTCGCTGTTCTCGCTCTCGATGCCGTTGTCATTTTGAATCGCCAGCTGAGGGACGACGGATCGCAGCTCCACCCATTGATCGAGGAAAGGCCGCGCCGGGTTATACACTCGACCGAACGACAGACGATCCCACCGGTCACTCCACCAGCAATTGACGCAGTACACCGGATACGGAGCCGACGGTGCATGCACGGAAATCATGTGCTTGCCGCAGAGAGCGCAATCGCGACTGTAGAGATTCCGCTCGTTGCGCCACGCCAGACGACGCTGCTGACGACAGTCGGGACACTGCGACGGCGGCGGGATCAGAAACTTGATGCCTCCGAAAATCGGCGAACACTGGTCGTAGTGGACGAGATCTTCGTCGGCTATGTCGAATGGTTGGTGACACCAAGGATTGGAACAAACTTTCTGCATAAGAAGAGTGTACCGTAGAGGTAGCAGGCATCTAGTAGATGGTAGCCGGGAAAATATATACCAGCTACTAGCTACCAACTACCAGCTACCCGCTACAATAACTTCATCATGGCATCCACCCGCTCTTCCGTGGTTTTCCTCGGCACCTCCCCCTTCGCCGTCCCCTGTCTTCGGGCTCTCGCGTCCGATCCGCGGTTTTCGATTGATCTCGTGATCACCCAACCCGATCGACCGGTCGGCAGAAAGCAAATCATGACTCCGCCTCCGATCAAAATCGCAGCAGATCAATTACAGCTTCCGATAGCGCAACCTGAGAACATCGGGGAAGCGATCAGCGATCAGTCGCCGGAGGCGAACCTCGCAAAAAGCGGGCGATCAGTCGCCGGAGGCGAACCTCGCTCGAAGCGGGCGATCAGAAGGCCTGACTATTTGGTGGTTGTTTCCTACGGCCAGATCCTCCCTCAATCCATTCTCGACTGGCCCACGATTGCGCCGGTGAATGTACATGCTTCGTTACTGCCAAAACTCCGTGGCGCATCCCCTCTCCAGCATGCGATTCTGGGGAATTTCAAAGCGACCGGTGTCACCGTCCAGCGCATGGTGAAAGAACTGGATGCCGGACCTGTCCTCTCACAACGATCGATTTCAATCGATGAGCGTGAAACGTTCCAATCCCTGCACGACAAACTGGCGGCAATCGGCGCTGATCTCCTGATTGAAACGCTAATAAATCCGCTCAAAGATTCTCCCCAAAATGATCCTGACGCAACATTCTGCAAAAAACTGAGTCGCGCTGACGGCATCGCAGATCCGAAAACGATGGATGCCGAAACGATCGACCGGATGGTGCGGGCGCTGACACCGTGGCCCGGGGTGAGCGTCAATGGCAATAAAATTCTGGAAACGTCACTGATTCCGCTGCCCGACAGCATGCCATTGTCATGCGCGGGCAACTCGACGCTCCACATCCTGACCATCCAGCCACCATCCAGGAAACCGATGACTGGACGCGCCTTCGCCCGAGGACATACCGTGTTGTCATGAAGAAAGTTCTGTACACGGTGATCATCGGCGCAGCACTCACAACGGTGATTCTTGTTCCAACAGACTATTCCTCAATCGCAGCTTCCATCCCTCCGACGGAAGACTCGGATGGGGACGGACTCCCCGACACGCAGGAGGACAAGAACAGGAACGGTCGGGTGGATGCGGGCGAAACCGATCCGTTGAATGCGGATACCGACCGCGGAGGTGAAGCGGACGGATCGGAACTGAAGGCGGGAAGAAGTCCGCTGCTCCAAACCGACGACTTCACGTTCGATGCGGACGGCGACGGCTGGACGAACGGCATCGAACTGATCAATGGGACCGACTCCGGTAAGCCGGATACGGATGGTGACGGCGTGAACGATCCGCAGGACCCGTTTCCGCTGGATCCAAAATATTCAATTGATGCCAATGCCAACGGATTGCCGGATGAGTGGGAGCTCCAAACCGGATTGACGACATCAATCTCCCCGCCTGCAGCTTCCTCTGCTTCTTCTGCTTCCTCTGTTTCCTCTGTTTCTTCTGCTTCTTCTGCTTCCTCTGTTTCTTCTGCGACCGCCATCCCTTCGAAGAACGATGATCCGGACGGAGACGGACTCACGAACGCAGAGGAACTTCTGCACGGAACGAATCCTCTGAAGAACGATTCCGACGGAGACGGTATGGACGACGCGGCCGAAATCACGGCGGGGTCCGACCCGCTGAAGATCGATTCCGACAATGACGGCATTCCCGATCCTGCCGACGCATTTCCGCTCGATTCCAGATACTCGAAAGATCGAAACGACAACGACCTGCCTGACGAGTGGGAGGAGAGTGTCAGCGCAGGCAGAAACGAGAGCATTGGTACCGCATCGGACGACGCAGACCATGACGGCCTCACGAACGGAGAAGAATTCAAGCAAGGAACGAATCCGCTGAGCGCGGACACGGATCATGACGGTATGGATGACCGAAGCGAGATCGAGAAAGGCTCCAACCCGCGTGAGAATCCGTGCCTCGCACTGATCGAAAACACGGAACTGTTCGCCGACATGCAAGGTCACTGGGCGAACGACGATGTTGCGATGCTGCAGAAGGCCGCCGTTCTTCCGGATCAAACACCGATCCTCGTGGGATACCGCACCTCCGAAGATGATCCCCTCTTCCGTCCCGATCAATCCGTGACGAGGTTCGAGTTCCTGAAGATGACGCTGCTCTCCACCTGCACGACGCTGACCGGCAAAACAGACCTCATCCGTCCGCAACTGACCGATGTCCGCGGCGTTCCTCTCATCAAGGAAACCACCGACAGCGTCCTCCGGAGAACGGTGATTTATTCCGCAGTGCAACGGAAGATCGTCGAAGGATATGCGGATGGAACATTCCGTCCGGATGATCCCGTGAATCGTGCGGAGGCCGTCAAAATGCTTGCGCTTGCGGCGCACCTGACAGAGGAACCCGCTGATCCGGAAAGCACTTTACCATTCACGGACATCCCCGAAGACGCATGGTTCACACCGCTCGTCAGACTGGCGGCAGATCTGGGAATTGTGCGGGGATACGGAGACGGCACATTCCGTCCCGCAAATCACATCACCCGCGCCGAAGCCGCCGCCATCATCGGACGGACAATGCTGCAGAACGTGTCGATCAACGGGTATGTGTTGCTCGGAAGATAGGAAACCGAAGAATCCGAAGAAACCGACGAAACCGAGGAAGTACGACTGTTCGTCGGACTCTTCGGACTCTTCGGACTCTTCGGTTTCTTCAGAGCTTCCCCTGCATCTCCTGCAACGCACCCATGATGGCGGGGAGGTCCTCGACGTCGAAGACGATCGTGGACTTCTGGCCGCCGCGGGACTTCTCGGAGATCTTGAAGAACTTGCCGTTCGCGGATTCCTTGAGATCGACGTAGAACGTCCGCTGACGGGCGCGGATGGTGATGGAGTGGATTTCCTGACCGTACCGACTGGCATCACCCGTACCTCCGCCGTGTGAACGGCGCGGAGGAGGATTGGAGCCTCCGGAGAAACCTCCGGACGAACTGCCGCCGAAGTTGGACGTCGGTGCAAGCGGATCATCGCTCACGGGACTGGTGAGTTCGGACATGGGATCGAACATACAAATAAAAAGAAAGAAATAATGGGCTCTCCTCTTCTCCCTCTGCTTGAGGAATCTTCGCTCACCGCTTCAGGATCTTCCGAGAGCAGGCAAACTATACCACAATGACTGTTGAGGTGCGAACGCAAGAATCGAAAGAACGCAGAAATGGGCTGTTCAAGATAGCTGCCTTCCCTCATACAAAGCGGGAATGCGGAAGCTTTCACCACAGGCACGTTGTCGTAGAGACGCAAAATTTTGCGTCTCTACGACAACAGCTCCTCTACTCTTTGTGACACCTGATTCCTGCAGTTCATTGACAGCCTCTGCCGATTCGTGAGTTCATTCAATAATCCAGTACAATCCGCACATGCTCACCGCAATCACCAGAGACTTCGGATCGGAAATAACACAATGTGAACTGACGCATATTGAACGCATTCCCATCAATGTAACAACAGCCAAGGAACAACACGAAACATACGAGAATGCACTGAGAGAAGCCGGTGCTCACGTCATCCGACTGCCGGTTCTAGCAAATCATCCTGATGCCGTTTTCGTCGAAGACACCGCAATTATTCTTCCAGAAGTTGCAGTGATTACAGTTCCAGGATCAGACAGCAGACGTGGCGAAGAGAGCACAATTGCAGAAGCGTTGAAAAATCTACAGAAAGAGCTCATCTTCTTAACAGCTCCCGCAACACTGGAAGGCGGAGATGTCATGCGCGTCGATAGAACGCTCTTCGTCGGCAGTTCAACAAGGACAAATCCTGAGGGAATCAGACAGCTTCAGAAGGCTTTGGAGCCACGGGGATACCGGGTGGTGCCGATCAAAGTAACCGGATGCCTGCACCTGAAAACGGGATGCACATGTATCGGAAAGAACCGGATCCTCGTCAATCCGTCGTGGATTGATGTGAATCAATTCCATAACCATGAGCTTATCGCTGTTGACTCGCATGAACCATTTGCAGCCAATTCACTCCTCATTGGCGACACCCTGCTCTATTCAACGAGATTTCCGCTGACACAAACTAAAATTCAAAAAATGGGCTTACAGACAACAACTATCGATATTTCCGAACTGGAAAAAGCGGAGGCGGGTCTGACATGCATGAGTCTCATCTTCTAATGCGGTATGTTCTTCGCCCTCGCCATCGGTTCCATGCTCGGCTACACGCTTCAATCGGTGCTCCTCACGCGGGCGGCGCGATCCATCGACGGCTTGAGTCTCGCGTTCTACCGGAATATTTCGTTCATCATCACGCTGCTACCTCTCCTCCTTGGAACCGATCGGACGGGCATCGTCGCTACACTCAACCATTGGCCGCTGCTACTCGCATCCGGCATTTCCGGCGGCGTCTACCTTGCGCTGTACTACACGTCTCTGCGGTACATCCCGCTCGGCATCGCGGCGGCATACAACAAAGCCATCGGCAATGGAGTGATCACACTTGCCGCCTTCGTCATCCTCGATGAACGACTGAATGCTATCGGCATACTCTCCCTCGTGGCGATCGTCGCAGGGACAGTGGCACTGGCGACGGGACGGACGCACCTCTATGCACACCTCCAGAACCATCGGCTGAGAGGCTTCCTCCTCATCGCAGGGGGATCGGCGTTCGTCTCGTTCACGGTGTTCTCGCTCGGCATTATCAGCCGCATGGGAAATCCGCTGGCGGCGGCATATTTCTGGGAAGTCTTCATCGGCATCGGCTGCGTACCGCTCCTGATCGGAAGGCGGCTCACAACCGGACACGCAATTCAGAGGATCACCCTGAAGCAATTCCTCATCATCGCTCTCTGCGCCTCCCCCACCCTCATCGGCACGGGGCTCATCAGTCTGGCGACGAGCATGGGTTCCATCGCCGTCGCGAACATCATCGGCACGGTGTCACTCGCGCTGACTGCCGTGATCGCCTGGCTATTCCACGAGGAACCGCTGAAGCGGAGACAATGGCTGAGCATCATCCTGATTGTATGCGGGGCGATGGGATTGAAATTGGTGTGATGGCTCTACACATGGTGCGCCCGGTGGGGGTCGAACCCACAACCTTCGGCTTCGGAGGCCGACGCTCTATCCATTGAGCTACGGGCGCAACGTGAAGAACTCTATCGCATTCTTCGTCGTGATGCGATCGATGTCCACAACACTCACTCCCTTGATCTCCGCAATCACCTTGGCAACCTCCATGACATGCGCCGGCTCGCATCTCTTCCCGCGATAGGGAACCGGTGCGAGAAACGGCGCATCGGTCTCGACCATCAGCTGATCAATCGGACACTGTTTCACCGTTTCGCGGATGACGTCCGACTTCGGATACGTGACGATGCCCGTGAACGAGAGGAAGTACCCTGCTTCGACGAATCGCTTCACATCTTCCCACCGTTCACTGCAGCAGTGCAGCACAAGTTTTTGCGGTCTCACATGATTCACGATCGTCCAGACGTCTTCCACGGCTTCGCGGCAATGGACCACCGCCGGCAGATTCAACTCTTTCGCGAGGACCAATTGGGATTCAAACGCCCGCTGCTGATCTTCCTTCGGACTGTTCATGTAATGGTAATCCAACCCGATCTCGCCGATTGCCTTGCAACGTGAATCTCCCGCGGCTCTCCGGATAATCGCCAAATCTTTCTCCGGATCAAAATCTTTCGCGTGGTGAGGATGCATGCCGGCAGTCGCGAAAATTTTCCCGGGAAGTTTTTTTGCCAGCGCAAGACAGGGATCAATATCCGCGAGACAATCCGCAACGCAGATCATCCGCTCCACTCCGGCGGCAACAGCACGCTCGATTGCCGCATCGAAATCGGCGGCGAACTGCGGCGCGGTGAGGTGACAATGAGAATCGATCATGATCGAAGAGAGGAACAATCACCGTGACGGATTCACCGTGGAATCCGGACGCGCAAAAGCAGTGCGCGAAGCATCTTCCTGAGACGCGACTGCCGCGGCAGGATGAGCGTACTGAGCCGATCGATCCATGTACAGAGTCGGCGCAGGATGGGACCGGGAGAAGATGCAAGATGTTGTATGACGGCCTCGGCGGCGGCAAGAGATTGCCGAAGAGATTGGATCTCCGCCGAATCCATCGAATGCTGCCGTTCCAAATCAAACACCCGCGTCTCATCGACGGACGGGAAATTGGCGTTGCCTTCCTCGTCACGCATCCAGAAGTAGTCTCTGACTTTCGCATGCATCCAAGGCTTGTCGGTGCACCATTCGAAACAACCTCCATTCCCGATGCGGACATCCGTCTCGGGAACGTAACCGGCGAGCAGCTTATTCCGATCGATATAGTACCGTTTCTGACGCGGGCCGTGCCAGAGATGAAACACCGTCCCCTCGACCGCGCCGATGGAACCGCTCAAGGCGGCGGTCACGGGGGACGCCCAGACAGCAGCATGGTTCAGAAGCGAAATCTGATCCATGTGAATGAAGAAATTCGCATGCGGATCGATCCCGAAGAATGCCCCCATGATGATGGAATCGCCGCTCCCGACAACGCCCTTATCGTAGAATCCGAAGCGGTCAAGCAGAGACCGTCGTGCGGCGCAGGCATAGCCGGGGTGACCGTTCATGGAGCCGTGCACGGGCCGATTCATCGAGAGCCACCAAGCGACGGTGCCGGGAGCCGGCAAGCTCTCACCATGGCACAGATCCGGCGGCAGGATTTCCGTGATGCCCCGCGGCAGCTGAACCGCGCTATCGAACGGCTGCACCACAATGAATTCCTCCAGCTTCCGTGAGAGATCCATGACCCACGTGTCCGAAGAGAAGAGCACGTCGGTATCCAGCCAGACGACTTTGTCACAAGCATCGGGAAGATGCCGCAGTACGACGTTGAGCAAGCGCTCCTTCTGCCACAAGACGGCATTGGTCCGAAGGCGAATAACATGCTCGGCATCATCATCCCTGAGTTCGAACGGAGTGTCCCCCAGTGCGGCCTCAACAACGATGAGCTGCAGCCCCTGCCGTTTGGATGCCGCGCGGAACAATCGGAAATTCTCGAGCTTGTTGCGGTACCCGACGGGATTGAAGTACGCGGCGATGCCCCAGAGCGTCCCGGGAAGCGACACCGGTGCGGGAACGTGCTGATCCATGGAACGCCGACAGCGTACCCGCTCTTTTCGACGACTGTACAATCACGGCTTGTCAGAGTGCCGACAGAATATTGTTCATACGCTGCCATGCGGCCTTGCGGGCGGAGACGTTGGCTAAACGGGCAATTAACAACAGATGGATTGCTGAGTGTCGCCGTCACGGTTTCCTCGCCTACAGTCACCGACAAGCCGGGCGAAATGCTCAGGCTCGGCAAGTTC
>JAQTSK010000031.1 GCA_028711345.1 Candidatus Peribacteraceae bacterium | reverse complement strand
CATGATAAAACACTCGTTGTTTTCACAGCGGGAGATTCCCGATCATGGACACATTTGTATGAGCTTCTTTCCTCTACTCGTAGTCACTAATCTCACCTCACGAGTCGCAAAAGTCACCAAAGGCGTACTTCCGCCGCAGGAGCCGCATCATTCTCTTTCTTCGCTTTCTTCTTTGCAACCTTCGGCTTCTCTTCCGATGCAGGCTGATCGGCCTTGGATGATTCCGTCGCGTCATCCCCGAGACGCTGCGTCTCGGCTGCGGGAACGGAGGGCTCTCCTTCCGCGGGAACCATGCCGCGCTGTTCCCCCTCCGCCGTCAGCTCGACAACCACCGGCGCTTCGCCCTTCAGCTCCGCCACCTTCGCCTTGAAGACCGGCAGCTCTTCATAGTTGTACATATCCAACTCATAACCCGTAAGCTGCGTGGCAAGGCGGATGTTCTGCCCCTTCTTGCCGATGGCCATGGGGCGCTGCGCCTCCTCGACGAACACCGCCGCGCGCTTCTTGACGATGCGACCTTCGCTGTCCTCATGCGCCTCGGCGTTGACGATGATCACGGCGGAAATGGACGCGGGCTGCAGAGAGGTTGAAATCAGCTTGATCGGATCGTCCGACCACTCGATCATGTCGACGCGCTCGCCGTTGATCTCCTCCATGACGGACTGGATGCGCACACCCTTCTGACCGACACACGCGCCGATGGGATCGATGCGGGGATCGTTGCTCTTCACCGCGACCTTGCTGCGCATGCCGGCATCCCGCGCAATGGCCATGATGATGACGTCGCCGTTGCGGATCTCCGGAATCTCCAGCTCCAGCAATTTCTTGACGAGATTCGGGTGTGTGCGCGAGATCCGAAGCTGCGGCCCCTTGCCTGTGAGTTCGACCTTGTCCAAATAAACGCGGATGCGCTTGCCGGTGTAGTAGTGCTCCCCGGGAATCTGCTCTCTCCACGGGAGCGACACGGTCATGCCTTCGACCTCCAGCGTCACCCAGTTCGGCTCCGACTTCGTGACGGTTGCCGTCAGCAATTCATTCTCACGGTCCTTGAACATGGCGAAGAGGCTCTGCTTCTCGGACTCCTGCAGCTTCTGGATGATCACCTGCTTGGCGGCCTGCGCGGCGATGCGGCCGTATCCGACCGGCGTCACGTCGATTTCGATCTCATCGGCGACATCGGCATCCGGCTTCACCTTCCGCGCGTCCTTCACGCTGATCTCGAAGTTCTCGTTCTCCACGTCCTCGACGACTTCTTTGATGAGAAGTACGGACGGCATGTCCTGATCCTCCCGGAGCACCACGCGGATCTCCTGCTCCTTGTTGCCGAAGTCCTTGCGGTAGGCGGTGGCGATGGCCTGACGAACTGCCTCCAGGACATCCTCGGGTTTGACGTTCCGCTCGGCACAAAGTTGGTTCAGGGCGGCGATGAATGATGCACGCATAGAGAGTGTGGGAAAAGCCACCGTTCCCATGAAGGAACAGTGAAGACTGGGGATACTGTAAAGAGCGACACCTCTTGGCGCAAGGAAAAAGGAGATTATGAGACCGAACGCTGTCCTTCAATAAGAAATACTTCAATTTACTGTATCACCGAGTGGGGGGCTGGGGACGAAATTCTTCGGCTGATGGATATTGTTTTGGTCTCAGAGAATTAGAGAGTTCGAGTTCTCGCAGCCTAGCAAGTGATACCTGTACAAATGAATCGACAGTCGCAATCAATGTCTGAGCATCTCTTTCCTGCTTCTGTAAATTATTTTCAGAATTATCGAAACGAACTACACCATCTTGTTCTATGGCCAAAGTCACCAGTGACTCTCGAAGGTGCCCCATGATTTTTACCACTTCATCAGGTTGAATAACCTGAAGTTCCTTTGCCAATGTCTGAGCATCGACAGTTCCTTTAGAAATACGATCGATAAGTGATTGACTCATAACAATGTATCTGGGTAAAGAGAATTATATTACATTCCCCAATATTCCTGTCAAGAATGCCCTCCTATGCCTCCCCGCCATCGACGGGAATAGTGCAGCGATTTTGTACGCCAATAATTTCCAGCCGGTCGGAACGCGATCGAAGCCGGGAATCATCTTCTGAAATTCCACTGCCGATCGCCCGAGTATCTCCATCCGCTTGAGTGAATCTTCCAGTGTCAGGTGATGGTGATGGAGCGCCTTCGCGTTCGGTTCATAAAACAAACGAACACCGGCTTTTTTTAATCTCATTCCCCATTCAATATCTTCCCAACCATAGAGGTGTACGTCCGTGCGAAACGGCAGTTTTTGCGCTACGGAAAGCGGAAGGCTGATGTGAATGGTGTATGTGAATTGATGCTGAATTTTTTCGGGAATCATCTGTCCGGAATACTGTGAAATCTTCGGGTATCCGAACTGCCACCCGCTCTTCTCCAGCCACCGCATGACGGGGGTGATGTGGACGGTGGGGTCCCAGGTTGTAAATCCCAACACGGCCCCCTCCCCCAACCCCTCCCCCGGGCTCTGCGGAGCAGCCGGGGGAGGGGTGCGAACGGAGTGAGCGGGGTGGGGGTGGTGCGCCTTCAAATGCTTCTCGCACGCATCCGGCTCCAGAAAGGTATCATCGCCGATGAAGAGCACATACTCCCCCTGCGCATGCTTCACGCCTTCATTCCGAGCTACGCCCTGCTGACTCTTTGAGATCTCAAAGTAGCGTGCCGGAACCTTCCATTCTGAGCTGATCGCTGATCGCTGACCTGCCCCTCGTAGCCTTGGCGAAGTGGGGTCGCTGATCGCTTGTACCTCTTGCTTCACAAAAAGCCGAGCCGTCTTGTCATCGTGACCGTCGCTGACAACGATCACTTCAATCTCGGATGCCACCGTCTGCTGCTCGATTCTCTTCAAACATTCAAGGAGCGTGAACGGTCTCCGGTACGTCGGGATGATGATGGAAAGACGCGGGGGCAAATTGTAAATTGAGAATTGAAAATGAATAATATCAACCTGACAATGGAGTAGATTACCCGCAATCGTCAATTTTCCATTTTCCTTTTTCAATTTTCCATTGCTGACCCTGTTTCTCGACTTCGGCAGCCACGACCATGCCATGGCACTGGTGAACGAAAACAAGGTGACGGGCTTCAAGCCTCTTGAGAATCATCAGGATGATTCGCTGCTCATGCCTACACTGGAACAACTGCTCAAGGAATCAAAACTGACCCTTAAAGATCTGACCCACATCGCCGCTGTGACGGGCCCCGGTGGCTTCATGAGCCTGCGGGTGGGGATCAGTCTGGCGAATGCACTCAGCTGGAGCCTGAAGATACCGTTGGCGGGGGTGCATTTGAGCGACTTGTATGAAACACGGGGAACGACCCCCACCCCTAACCCCTCCCCCTGGCCCTTCGTTGCTTACGCAACTTCAGGGCAGCAGGGGGAGGGGAAATTTCAAAATGGATTCAACAAATTACTTGGAAGAGTCTGGAGGGGGGTGAACTGTGAAATGCGACCGGCACACGCAATGCTGAAGCGGGCGCGGGCAATGCGAAGTCAACCCACCGAAACTGAGAAGTTGCTTTGGAATCATCTGAGGAAGGGGCAACTCAATGGATTACATTTTCGCCGCCAGCGACCGATCGGCAATTTCGTCGTTGATTTTTACTGCGAATCCCTGAAACTGGCTGTGGAAGTGGATGGTGGAATCCACAATGATACTCATGAATACGATGAATACCGCACATCGAATCTCAACGCACGCGGAGTGAACGTCATGCGATTCTCCAATAACGACATCCTCCATCGCATAAATGACGTTCTCACCGCCATTCGATCCTTCAACGATATTCCCCTCCCCCGACTGGCCGGAGGCGCGGCGCCGACGGCCTCGGGGGAGGGGTTAGGGGAGGGGGTTTGGCTTCATTCAACGAAAAAAAATCTCCTCTTCCTCCGCGGCTTCGGCGACCTTCAAAAACTATGGCCCGAACCGGTATCCATTGAACTCAGTAAGCTCCGACAGGAATTAGAAAACTACCAAACTAGTAAACCACCAAACCACCAAACTATTCCGTATGTCGGAGAATTGATCGACGAACACCGGAAAGCCCTTCCTCACCTACATCCTGCGAAATCCATCAACCCGCTGACGGACATTCTTCCCGCGTTCGTTCAAACGTTGAAATTCGAAATGAAGCCTCTGGAACCGTGGTATGGGAGAGAGGGGTAGCATCCTTTGCTCATCACCATCGACCGTGCGATCGGATTCGTGATCATTACGACTGACATCGTCACATCCAACAACAACTTGACAATTGAATTAAATAATATACAATATGCTTATTATTCCCCTCATAATTTATGCGCAATGTTCCAGGACAGAGCAGATATCTGTTGAACCAAATAGCAGACCGTTCCACTCAGCATCTGATTCCAAAAGTTGCTGCATCTATTAATAAGCATTTCGCAAAGCCAGAGGGAACCGAAGCTGATGCGAGTGCGTTCCTAGCTCAAAGAGATCATAAAATGTCTGCTGACCTCATTATTCAGAGCGTCGCCACAGACGTTTTAAATCTGCAACTAGCAGACAATGTCAACGAATCTGTACCGTTGACCCTTGAAGGCATTGCGGATTATTTGCGAAGCATTGCAGAAGAAGAGGCTTGCGAACCCGAGAATGCAATCGGCCCAATCGCAGACCGATAGGATAACCTTTGGTATGCTGATGGCATGACCATCTTCGACATCCTCAATAAAATCCTCGGCGACCCCAACAAGAAGGAGATCAAGAAAATGCTGCCGACGGTCGCGCAGGTGCGGCGCATCCAGAAATCGGATGCAATGCAGAAGCTCACGCTGGCTGATCTGCCTGCGAAAACGGAGCAGTTCAAGGAGCAACTGAGAAAAGATGTCACGGCGGGAATGGAGCTGAAAGATGCGCTGGATTCGCTGCTCCCGGAAGCCTTCGCGCTGGCCATCCGCGCCTGTGAGCTGCTGGTGGGAACCGAAACGACCATCGGAACCCAAACGTTGAAATGGGACATGGTCCCGTTCGACGTGCAGATCGTCGGAGGCATCGCGCTGCACCGCGGAATGATCGCGGAGATGCGAACGGGGGAAGGCAAGACGCTCGTGTGCACGTTGCCGGTCTATCTCAATGCTTTGGCGGGGAAAGGCGTGCACGTCATCACCGTCAACGACTATCTGGCCAAGCGCGACAGCCACTGGATGGGAGTCCTTTACAAAGCGCTCGGACTCAGCGTCGGTACCATCGTGCACGGACTCAATCAGGATGAACGCAAGACCGCCTACGCTTCGGACGTCACGTACGGGACGAATAACGAGTTCGGCTTCGACTACCTCCGCGACAACATGGCGCCGTCCATCGAACGGCAGGTGCAGCGTGGTCTGCACTACGCCATCGTCGACGAAGTGGACTCCATCCTGATCGACGAAGCCAGAACGCCGCTCATCATCAGTCAACCGGCCGAGGAATCCACCATGAAGTACGAGCTCTATGCCAGACATGCACGCGAACTGCAGGAAACCAAGCACTTCGTGAAGGACGAGAAGCAGCGGGCGGCGACGCTGACGGAAGAGGGCATCAAGAAAATGGAGGAGTTGCTCGGGCTTGAAAACATCTACACGGACAAGGGCTTCGAGGAGGTGCACCACATCGAGCAGGCGCTCCGTGCCCACGCCATCTACCAGCGCGATGTCGATTACGTGAACAAGGACGGCGAGATCATCATCGTCGACGAGTTCACCGGCCGTCTGATGCCCGGCCGCAGGTACAGTCACGGTCTTCATCAGGCCATCGAGGCGAAGGAAGGGGTAGCCGTCCAGCGCGAGAGCAAGACGCTGGCCACCATCACATTCCAAAACTACTTCCGGCTGTTCACCAAACTTGCAGGCATGACCGGTACGGCCAAGACCGAGGAGGAGGAGTTCCAGTCGATTTACAAATTGCCGGTGCTCGTGATCCCCACCAATCAGCCGATGGTCCGCAATGATAAATCGGATGCGGTGTATGCAACCGTCCAATCGAAATTCAGAGCCGTGGCGAAGATCGCGAAGGAAAAGCACGAGAAAGGACAGCCGGTACTGATCGGAACGACATCGATTGAAAAATCCGAAGCCATGAGTCTGCTCCTTGAGGAAATGCACATCCCGCACAATGTGCTCAACGCCAAGCAGCATGAGAAGGAAGCGGAAATCGTCATGGGTGCGGGGCAAAAGGGAGCCATCACCATCGCGACAAACATGGCCGGACGCGGAACGGACATCAAGCTGGGGGCGGGGGTGAAAGAGGTGGGCGGCCTCTGCATCCTCGGCACCGAGCGGCATGAAGCCAGACGCATAGACAATCAGCTGCGCGGCCGCGCGGGTCGGCAGGGGGATCCCGGTGAAAGCCAGTTCTTCGTCTCGATGGAAGATGAACTGATGCGGCTGTTCGGCGGTGATCGATTGAAGGGAATGATGCAGCGGCTGAAGGTTCCCGACGATGTACCGCTGGAGAATCGGATGGTGTCACGATCCATTGAGAGCGCACAGAAGAAGGTGGAGGGCCGGAACTTCGACATCCGCCGCCACGTCGTGCAGTACGACGACGTCATGAACAAGCATCGCGAGATCATGTACAAGCGGCGGAACAAGTTGCTGCGGAAGATCGGCGGGCAAGCGAACGGCGAGCAGGATTCCCTCCATGAAGAAGTGACAGGCATGGTGGAGCGGGAGATCGTCGCGCTGGTGGAGACGCACGTCACAGACATTGATCATGATGCATGGACGCTTGCGGATTTGCGCAAGGGATTGGGGGTTCTGCATCCGGAGCTGGAACGCGCGATATCGGAAGCGGATCTCAAAACCATGGAAGGTCCGGAGGAAATCAAGCAGCTTCTTCGAACGATGGTGCTGTCCTATTACCAAAAGAAGACCACACACTTCGGCAGGGAGCTCACGGACCGCGCCGAGCAGATCATCATTCTGCAATCCATCGACTCGCACTGGATGGACCACATCGATGCCATGTCACACCTCCGCGAGCAGGTGGCGTTCTCCGGCTACGCGCAGCGTGATCCGCTGATCGAGTATCAGGATCAGGGCTTCCGGATGTTCCAAAAGCTGCTGGTTGCCATCTCCTCCACCACCGTCCGCACCATCCTTCAGATCGATTTTGCGCAATTCGCAGCTCCTCCTCCGGTGACGGAAGAGGCAAAGAACCTCCAAACGAATGCCGATGAGATCGAAAGCCAGCTGACGCACGCCAGTCTGGGCCCTCCCCCCATGCGCGTCGGCGTTCCGAGATCACCTTCCCCTATCCAAGCCTCCAAAGTCGGTCGCAACGATCCGTGCCCCTGCGGCTCGGGCAAAAAATATAAAAAGTGCCATGGCGCGGGTGAGTGACCTTCAAGCCGACGGTCCGAACGGATCGGGCCTCGGATCCTGACTGCCGGTACCCGAACCGCCGCTGAAGTTTGAAAAGGTGATCATGCGGTCAGTATAGATCAACGTGATACGAAGTTCCGTGTTTGCATTTGCCTCCAAACCGGTAAACCAGTAAACCGATAAACAGGTACACTTCTTCCCGTGTCCCCCATCCCCGAAACGATCATCGGCCACGCGAGACAACGCAACGAACTCCTGAAGGACATTGAGTGCGGTAATGTGGCGCACGCCTACCTCTTCAGCGGCAGAGAGCACCTCGGCAAATTTACGATCGCACGATGGTTCGCGTGGCAACTCCTTTCGGCTCACTTGCCCTCGGACGAGCGGGGAACAGTCAAGGATCAGATCGAGCGACTCATCCATCCGGATTTCCTCTGCGTGGATCTGCTCTGGATTGAAAAGATACAGGAAGACTGGAGCGTCATCAGCAAGACGTCGAACATCCCGCAAGCACATCGCAGCAAGGAGAAGCCGGCAAAAACCGATCAGATTTCCGTCGACGACGTCCATGCCCTTCTGGGTCGACTGGCGGACTCCCGCACCTCTCCCTACTGCTGCTGCATCGTTCGATCGGTGGAACGGATGGGGCGGGAAGCCGCAAACGCCTTTTTGAAGACACTGGAAGAGCCTCCGTCAAAGACCGTGTTTCTTCTGACGACCGACATGGAGCAGTCACTCCTGCCCACGGTGGTGTCGCGGACTCGCGTGGTCCGGTTCTCGCCCCTGCCGGAGCGTGAGCTTCGGCCGTTGCTGGAAGGATACGCGGAAGAGGATGCCGGATTCATCCTCCATCTGGCGAACGGCGCGCCGGGTCTTCTCATCGAACTGCTTGAAAATCCGGAATCGTTGCGACGGCACAAGCAGCTCCACTCGCAGGCACGGCAATTCTGGCAAACGAGATCCCTGAAGGATCGTCTGGTGACGCTGATGACCGTTGCGGAACGGAAAACGAATGCCGACGATCTGATCCTGCACCTCGGACTGGCTCTTCGCGAGCTCAAGGACACCCCGGAGAAACCGCAGTGGACTCAGTTCTACACCGCGCTGATACGGGGGATGGAAACGAATGCACACCGCGGGTTGCTTCTGGAGAGGTTCGCACTCGCAGTCACGGAAGAAAGATGATACCATCAACGATTGTGGCATACCTTGTCGTCTTTCTCGCGGCCCTTGCGGGCGTGATTCTCATTGTCGGCGGACGGCTTCTGCTTCAAACCAGAGCTGTCAGACGTCTGGTCCGGTCGGTGAAAACCGGCTTCAAATCAGCCGAAAATCGTGGTGCCAACCTCGTGGAAGAACGCTCGGTTGAACGACCGCAGAAGAATCCGCGAACGTCCGCCGTGGAACTGCAGAAGGTTCGTTCGTTCATGCGGGCGGCGGAAAAAGAGACGGCCCTGCAGAACTACGAACAGGCGGAACACCTCCTGATTCAAGCATTGACGATCAACCCGAACTCCATCGACACGTTGGCGGACCTGGCGAAGCTCTACCTGACCACGCATCGTGAGGCGAAGGCCGAGGCTCTGTATAAAGAACTGGTCCTGAAGCGGGACGATATCGCTTTCTTCGGAAATCTCGGCCTCGCGTACTACATGCAGGGAAAGTATGTCGATGCCTGCTTCGCCTATCAGGAAGCGCTGAACCGCGATCCCCAGGCGCCGGAGCGCAGTGCGGCTCTCGGTCGGGCCTGCATCGCGGCGCACCGCTTCAAAGACGCCGCCCCGCTGCTGGAAAAAGCGCTCGCCCGATTGTCGAGAGACACGGAACTGCTGCACCTTCTGGCCGAATGTTACGTGCAGCTCAGTGACAATGCCAAAGCGGAGGAAGTCTACCGACGCATCAACAAGCTGGAACCGTACAATGAGGGAGTGAAAGAAAAAATCACAACGTTGTCGTCGACGTCGACAAAAACTACAGAGGGATAGGCTTCAAATGAAATAAATCTGTTTTTAGTTTCTGGTTTCTGGTTTTTGGTTTGCTGCAAATAAACCAGAAACCAATAACCATGAACCAGTAAACCCGTCTCACACCCCCGTCATCGTCACCGCGCAATCGCCTTGAACCTGCGCCTGGCAGCCGAGACGCTGCGCGCCGGCAATGCCCATGTTTTCCTCACGATCGTTCCGCGGCGAAAGGTTCTCCGCCCCCGCCGTGACGTCACAGAGACATGTCGTGCAGAACCCGTTCCCGCCGCAGGCGTGCTCCATGACGATGTCGGAGTCCAATGCGACTTGCAGCAACGTCTGACCGTCTCTGCCCTGCACGGCGCGCACCTGACCGTCGGGTAGGGTGAATGTGACTGTAGGCATGAAACAATGGGGGAAATTCGAAAGCGATAGAAGAATATCAGAACCTCGTGGCTGGATGAAAGAATACACGGTATACGTCCGATATTGTCTTCGCCTCGCTTAATCAGTATTCAACGATCATGTCTTTCAATGCCTTAAAAGATGCTACAAGTTCTTTCTTCACTTCATCCTGAGGCTCTTCCCCTGATTGCTGTGCGACAGCCCTGATTCTCATTGAAAGTGACGTCGCTGCTGTGCGAAGTCGGCCTTTTGCCTCAGTCTCGTCCATACAATGAATCAAGTTCCACATTGTGCCGATCCTTGTGCGGAAACAGTCCAACCAGGCATTGCCTGAACGCAATGAGTCAGCGGCAATCAATTCTTCAAGGTCGTCTATCTGACGAACAATGGTTTCCAATTCGTTCTGCATAGAAGATACAGATGAAAATTTTGTTATTTCATACAACTGCCTCTCCTCTGCACCGCATCCTCCACCTCCGCCGAAATCCGTTCCTTGAATCGCTCAACATGAAATCGACGGGCTGATTCCCGGATGCTGCTGCGGTCAAACCGCTCGATACGGAACTCGCCAAGCGCCTGCGCAAAAGCATCAACTGTTTGCTCCGGAACCAAAAGACCGGTCTTCCCCGGATCGATGACATCCAGCACCCCGCCCTTCGCATAGGCGATCACCGGCGTGCCACAGGCCTGCGCTTCCATGGGAACGATGCCGGCGTCTTCGACTTGGGGGAAGAGCAGGGCCTCGGCTCCCGCATAGAGCTGAGGCAGCGCTTCGTCAGGAACACGACCAAGAAATGTCACCGTAGGTCCGGCCAGAGAACGCAGACGCCGTTCGTCGGAACCGCTGCCGGCCAAAATCAGGCGAAATCGGCGTCGATTGGCAAGTTCAACGAGAAGATCGAACCGCTTGTAGGGAACGAGGCGTCCGAGAGCCAGAAAGTACGGGGTAGCTGGTTGTTGGCCCGCCCCTCGTAGCCTTGGCGTGGTGGGGTGGTTGGTTGCAGGCAGATGTTGATTGAAAAATTTCGCATCAACCGGTGGCGGAATGACAACGCTCTTTCGTCCGTAAATCCGCTGAATGCGCCGCTGGGTTTCAGTGGAGTTGGCGATGAACCGGTCGACGCGTTTTGCATTCGAAAGATCCCAGCGGCGCAATGTTTTGAGCTCGCTCTTCACTCGTTTTCGAAGGGGACCGCGCAGCCGGAAATCACGGAGATAATCTTCCTCCATCTCCCACGCGTAACGCATGGGCGTATGACAGTAACAGATATGGACGCTGCCGGGAGGGACGATCACCCCTTTCGCAACCGCATGGGAAGAACTCAGAATGACGTCGTAGCCGGAAAGATCCATCCGCTCGATGTACCGCGGCATCAACGGAAGAAGCAGTTGGTGCCGATGCGTGAGACGGAACACCGTCTGCAGAAACGGGCAGGTGCGGATGTCCGCGTCGGACAGCGGACCCAATCTGCGGGGATCGGCAACCGTCGTCAGGACGGGAGACGTCGGCCACAGTTCATGAAACGCAGCGATAACGTGTTCGGCCCCTCCGAATGTCGTCAGCCAGTCAGCGATGAGTGCGAGCTTCATCCGACCCCATTGTCAATTGTCCATTGTCAATTGTCCATTATCCTCCTCCCATGCCGCTGAAGATCCCCGCCCGGCTTCCCAAGCGATTCAATCGTGTCGCCGGGTCCGCCGCGCGGACACTGGCACGAAAAACGTATGCGGGGCACGACCGACGGACACGTCGCCGACATGAACGCATGGCTCGCTGGAGCCGCCGGGCGGTGCGGATCGGCAATGTCATCGCGTCGGAATTTCGCATGTGGCTCATGTTGACCGGAGGCGGCATTCTGATCGCACTTGCCGCCGTTCTGCTCTTCGCACCGTTCTTCGATGTCCGGACCATCCATATCCGCAGGCAGGACGCGAGAATTGATTTGGAAGAGGTACAACAAACACTGTCGCCGCTCTTCCGCCAACGCCTTGTGTTGGTGACGCGGGCACAGGTCGGCGCTCTCCTGCAGGATCGGTATCCCGACATAGAGCGGGTGGAAATTTCAAAAGAGTATCCTTCGACGCTCAATGTGACGATCTACACGGATCCTGTCGTCGCCACGATCAACATCGATGAAAGTGATCTCCCGGAACCGCAGGGAACCGGCGCACTGCTGCCGCTTAGGCAGACGGGGGCGTCACTTCGGCTCTATGTCACCGATCGCGGGTATTTCGTCACGTCCCCCGTTCCGCTCACGACCGCTCCGCTGCAGCAGCTGACCATCACCGACTGGGGCATCCGACCGCAGAACCGCACCCGCTTTCTGGCGCCGGAATTTCTGCAAACCGTCTTCCGCGCCCGGGATGCGCTGCGACGGGATTTCGGTTTGGAAGGCGGAGAAGTCACGCTCTTTGTGCGGGCGCAGGAATTTCACATCCGGACGGAGAAGGGGGAGCTGTGGTTTGATCTCCAAAGTCCCCTTTCGCTCCAATTCCAACGACTGCGGGAGCTTCTGAAAGTCGTTACATTCGATCAGGTGACGTCCTACGTCGATCTGCGTGTCTCAGATAAAGTGATCTACAAGTAGGGATTGGGGATTAAAAATACTGGGAAACCTCTTACGCTAATCCCTATTCCCCAATCCCCCGCAACGTGGTTAACTGTTCTGCGTATCCGTAATCAACGGAAGCGCCTGTACGACGGTTCCTATGTTCTCCGCACTCGCTTCTCTTCTGCTGCTCGGCATCGTCCCGACACCCGCGCTCTCCTCCGGAGTGCGTGAGTTACCCGGCATCGAACGTCTGGCGGTTGCCGCACCGAACCCGATGAAGGATTCGCTCATTGTTCCTCATCTGTCGGCGTCCGGTGCTCTGCTCATCGACGCCGAGAGCGGGGAGGAGTTGTTTGCGATCGATCCGGACACACGTCGTCCCATGGGAAGTCTCGCAAAAATCATGACTGCGCTCCTTGTCCTCGAACGACATGCATTACATGAATCGGTCGTTGTTCCGCCCCTTGTGGAAGACATAGGAGGAAGCAGCGCAGGACTGGTCGTCGGACAACGCTTTTCGGTGAAAGCGCTCCTCACCGCTCTTCTTCTTCCCTCTGCAAATGACGCCGCCTATACCTTGGCGGTGTTCGACGGTCGCAGTCTGGCGACATTCATCCGCTCCATGAACGAGCGTGCAACCGAACTCGGGCTCAAGAACACACATTTTGCGAATCCTGCGGGTCTCGACAATGATCAGCAGTTCTCAACGCCGCGCGATTTGGGATGGTTGACCATGGCGGCTCTGAGGCAACCCGTCTTCCGCGAACTCGTCGGTTCCCGCAGCGCACGGATCACGGCAAACGATGGGCGGGTGTTTGATCTGAAAAATACCAACGAACTCCTCCACTACAATGCGGAAGTGTTCGGCGTGAAAACCGGAACCACCGCCGGTGCAGGCGAGTGTCTCATCGTGCTTTTCAAGCAAAATGACCGGTCGTACCTCTTAATCCTCCTCGGGTCCAAGGAACGCTATACTGACAGCCTGCATGTTCTCCGTGCGCTGAGTCTGGCCATGCAATGATTGACGTATGTCCGCCCTCCACTCTTCTCCCCATTCCTGGCTGAGTGTCCGTCTCAGACTTCTCTGCGGCGTCGTGTTTATCGTGTCTCTCTTTCTGCCGGCATACGTCTCGGATACCGTTCTCACAACACCGCCGGATGTGCAGGCGGATTCCCGCGGATTCTTCCTTGCGGAGGAGGGATTCCTTACGAAGACGTCGTCGCTCAGTGAACAGGGAATGAGGAGTGCGTATACGCAGGGAATCGTCCATACGGTGGAAGCGGGGGAGTCTCTCGGCAGCATCGCGAAACAGGCATCTCTGAAACAGGAAACCATCGCGTGGGTGAACGGCCTCGCTGTGAATGCGTCGCTTAAACCCGGACAGAAGCTGCTCCTGCTGCCCGTTGACGGGGTGCTCCACACCGTCAAGCGGGGACAGAACCTGCCGTCGATCGCGGAGTTGTACGGCGTGTCCGCCGAGGCCATCGCCCGCCAGAATAACGTCAAAAGCGGCTACCTTCTGGCCAATCAGGAACTGATCATTCCGGGCGGAAAGCCGATCGTCGTCGAACCGACCAAGCCGACGAAGCCCGTCGGGGAAACGCTGCAACCAATCGGAAAACAGCCGGGGGCTTTTCCGCAACTCAAGAATCTGCAAGAGAAAATCGTGACGACGTACGGCATTCTGCAGCTACCCTGCAACTGCTTCTACACACAGTACTATGGATCCTACCATTATGGTGTCGACCTGCAGGAGCGCGGAGGGGGACCGGTGTATGCGGCCGAAGCCGGCACGGTGATTCGTGCCCAGAACGGGTGGAACGGCGGCTACGGGAATGTGATAGAGATCGATCACGGGAACGGCATGATCACGCTCTATGCGCATAACAAGGAATTGTACGTCAAGGTGGGAGACAGGGCCGCGCGGGGACAAGTGATCGCCTTCATGGGAAACACCGGTCGCGTCCACGGCCCCACCGGCATCCACGTCCACTTCGAAGTGCAGGTGAACGGAGTGAAGAAGAATCCGACGATGTACCTGCAGCAATAGCCGGAGATCGGAATTCCGGAGATCAGAAGTCTGGTCTGACCAAGAATTCTTGACGGTGTTCCTCCGGAACATTTTCTATTGCGATTCCTGCAACGCGGGCACGCTCCGGTCCTCTCCGACACCACGAAATCATTTTTTGAAGATCATTCTCCGGTCCCTCGGCAAATACTTCCACCGATCCGTCGCCATTATTCCGTACCCATCCGGTCAGATTCAGTGCCTGCGCTTGTTTCAATGTTGATGATCGGAAAAAAACCCCTTGGACACGGCCGGTGATGCGAATCAGTCGGGCGGGCATGACGGAAATGTAGAATGTAAAATGTAGAATGTAAAATGATTGACACAAAAAACAAGGGGCGGGTAGAAACCGGTTACTGAGTCTGCCGCTTGTGCGGTGGCACGCGCATCGTGCGCGTGGTTTCATGGGCATCGTGCCCATGGGCCAATGATTCGAATAAACAGCCGGTGGAAATCACCCATCCACGGTATCCGCTCCGGAACAGATCCATGTGGTTCGATCATCAAACAACGCCTTTGCGGGGAAATTAACGATGCCCCCCTTTGTCTTCTGCATCTCTTCGAGCAACGTACGTTTTTTCTCTCCTGCAATCAGGAATATGCGCTGCGACGCTCTCTTGAGCACGGGTAGCGTGACGCTGATCCGATCGTGAACGGCAAATTGATCGGTGACGGTATGAATAACACTCGAAGATCCGAAAGCTTCTTCCGGAAGCGGAGGAAAGAGTGAGGCAATGTGACCATCTCCGCCCATGCCGAGAAGAACGATATCGGGCTGCAAAAGGGTAATGGCTTGATCGTATCGGGCGACACATTCGTCAATCGTCAGAGACGTGTCGGGGAAGATCGTTGAAGCCGCGGCTGCCGGACCCTGCAACAACGTTTCGCGAATCATTCTCTGATTGCTTTCCGGAGCATCCGACGAAACGTACCGTTCATCGACCAAGAACAACGTGACGCGGGTCCAATCGATATCTGTTGATTGACCAAGCAGCTGATAGGCCGGTCTCGGCGTCGAGCCGCCCGACAGACCGATGGTCACCGTGCGACCATCCGCTTGACGCTCCAGAATTGCTTCTGAAATCCGTGAGACGGATGTTGTCAGAAATTCCTCACCGGAATTGGTGCGAAGAATGATCATAAGAGAAAGAGTCGGGGGAAGATTATTATTAATTCCATGCCGTTCTTACATCCATCGCTCTCCGAATCGTTCAATGAATCCGTCCGCTTCGATAGGTCCTTCCGATCCCGACGGATAGAGCGCAAGCGGCGTCCTTGGATCGTCCAAGTACGTCTGCAGAGGATCAATCAGCCGCCAACTGGTGCGCACTTCTTCGGGATCGAGGAACCACTGCTGATTGCCTTCGATGGCTTCGAGCAACAGTAAGCTGTGCTCCGGCAGGCAGTCGCCGACGCAGACCAACGGATCGGTGAGCACGAGCGGCCGGAAATTCGGATCGGTGCCGCCGAGCTTAGTTTGCAGGAACAACCGCATGCCGGCTTCGCCCTGCAGGATGATGTCCAGACGATTGCGTGCCGTTTTTTTGCCGAGGAGTGAGGGGGAATCCTGAAATTCAATCGTGACCCGGGTTTCTTTGTCTTTGAGCCGCTTTCCTGATCGCAGAAAGAACGGCACCCCCTCCCATCGCGATGATCTGCTGAAGAGCCGGAGCGCGGCGAATGTGGCTGTCCGTGATCCGGGTCGCACGTCATTCTCTTCGCTGTACGCGGGAACCGGTTTTCCATCAATCTGACCGGAAGAATACTGCCCCTGCATCACGATTTCAGAGAGATCCGATGCGTGCGGCAGATAGAACTTCCGCATGGCATCCGTCCGGGCCGCCTTCATGTCCTTCGCATCGGCAACGATGTGCATCGCAAGGAGCGCCGCGATCTCCAGCAGATGACTCTGGAACATGTCACGAAGCGTGCCGACCGCATCGAAGTACCCGGCGCGCCCTTCCAATCCCGCCGTTTCGGACGCGGAAATCTGCACGCTGCGTATCAATGTATTTTTGAGCAGCCGCTCGATGACCGGATTGGCGTGACGGAGATAGTAGACGTTCCGCGCAGCCTCTTTGCCGAGATAGTGATCGAGAATGTAGGTCTCCTCCGTCGTAAAACACTTGGAGAGTTTTTCGTGGATTTGTTCGAATGATTTCAGATTGAGCCCAACGGGTTTCTCGACGATGCATCGAAACGGACTGTTTCCCGTGTGCACGCCGGAGCGGCAGATGTTCATCAGCGTCGATTCGTACGTCGTCGGCGGAATGGAGAGATATGCCAACCGAACCGCCGACCCCGTTTCTTCCACTGTCGTCAATTTCGTCGCCAGCTTTTTGAAATCCTCGACCCGGTCGTACGCACCGACGACATAGGTGCAGTGGCCGAGGAATTCGTTGAGGACTTTTTCACTTACCTCTCCCATATCCGCCCGTACCGCCGCGTCGATGTGCGCGCGAAACTCCGCATCGGTCATGTTGGTCCGCGCGAAGCCTAAAATACTGTATTTCTGCGGCAAACGCTTCTTGAGCGCCAGCACGTACAACGCCGGATACAGCTTGATCTTCGCGAGGTGGCCGGAGGCGCCGAAGATGACCAAAGAAAATTGCTGATTCGTACGAAGCATGAGAAAACTATAGGTGTCCGTGGGGAAATGTTAAATGGCTAAATGGCTAAATGGTTTAGCCACCACTATGATCCATGGTGTTCTTTAGCCATTTAACCATTTAACAATTTAGCCATTCGTTCATGGATGCTCTCCTTTCCCTCCTCGCTCAACTTTCGGTTCCGTTCACCCGTTTCGACCACAAAGCCGTGTTCACCTGCGCGGAGTCGGAGGGATTGCACGTGGAGATCCCCGGCGCGCATACCAAGCAGCTCCTGATGCGCGGGAAGCGGAAGAAGCAGTACGTCCTCGCCATCGTGATGCACGACAAACGCGTGGATACCAAGGCGCTCGCCAAGGAATTCGGCGACCAGAGCATGAGCTTCGTGTCACCGGAAGACCTCAAGAGATTGCTTGGCGTCGATCCCGGCTCGGTCACGCCCTTCGGATTGATCTATGACAAGGCGCACGAGATCACCGTGATCGTGGATGAGGATGCGTGGAAGATCGGCAGGTTCCGGTTCCATCCGCTCACGAATACCGCAACGTTGGTGATCGACAAGGCGGGATTTGAGACGTTCATGAAGCACACGGGCCACGGGTTTATGGTGCGGGGGATACCGCAGAAAGCTGCATAATCTGATAATTGATCTGCAGTCACTTGCAGTGTTGACTGCTTCTTGTTAGCGTACGGTTACATCATCGCCTATCCAGAGTGATGCGTGGGAACTGGCCCGATACGCATCCCCCAACCTTCCGACGATTCGGAGACGGTGGGAATTCCAGCCTCTGTCACGTCAGATTCATCTGACCGTGGCCCCGGGGAAGATAGTGAACCTATGACACTAGCCTTCCCTCGCGGGAATGCTCTTTTCCATCTATCTCCAAGGGAGCGGGTATCTATCCGCGGCACTATCAGATTGGTTTTGCTTGAATTGCTTGCCCGCAGGAAGAATCCTGCACTGGTCTGAAATACCGGCCTTACCTTCCTTCCCTACCTTACGTTCATTACCTTCTTTACCTCCCAATTGTATGCCAAGCTTGTTCACCTCCGAATCCGTCACCGAAGGTCACCCCGATAAAGTCTGCGATCAGATCAGTGACGCGGTGTTGGATTACGCGCTGACACTCGACAGGAACGCCCACGTCGCCTGTGAGTGTCTGGCCACCACCGGCCTCGTGGTCGTCGCCGGAGAAATCTCCACGACCGGCTACATCCCCATGGCCAAAGTCGCCCGCGACGTCATCGAAGACATCGGGTACGACGATCCGGTGTTCGGCTTCGATCATCGCGCGTGTGCGGTCATCGTCTGTGTCGGTGAGCAGAGTGTAGATATCCAGCTCGGCGTGAACATCGAGAAGAACGTGAAGAAGGAACAGGGTGCCGGCGATCAGGGATTGATGTTCGGCTACGCGTGCGACGAGACGCCGGAGCTGATGCCTTTGCCGATCTCGCTGGCTCACGGACTCACGAAGAAGCTTGCAGAGGTACGCAAGGCGAACGGCCTCGATTACCTGCGACCGGACGGGAAGAGCCAGGTTACCGTCGAGTACGATGATGACGGCCGACCGACGAGCATTCAAACAGTCGTTGTCTCCACGCAACACGCCGAATCCGTGAGCCACGAACAGATCACGGCGGACATCAGGAAGCACGTCATCGAACCGGTCTGCGGTTCGTACCTCAAGAAAGACACGATCTTCCACGTGAATCCGACGGGGCGCTTCGTCATCGGCGGCCCGCCGGGCGACTGCGGCGTCACGGGTCGCAAGATCATCGTCGACACCTACGGCGGGTACAGCCGGCACGGCGGCGGAGCATTCTCCGGCAAAGATCCCAGCAAGGTCGACCGTTCCGCAGCCTACGCGGCGCGCTGGGTCGCCAAGCACATCGTGAAGGCGGGACTGGCGCGCAAGTGCGAAGTGCAGGTGGCCTACGCCATCGGCATCGCGAGACCCGTCTCCATCCGCGTCGACACCTTCGGCACGGGCAAGGTAAGCGACCGCAAGCTGGAAACCGCAATCAATACGGTGTTCGATCTCCGTCCCGCAGCCATCATCAGCGATCTGGATCTCCTGCGTCCGCAGTACCGCAAATTGGCGAGCTACGGCCACATGGGGCGCGAGGATCTGGGTGTGAAGTGGGAGGAGTGTCCGCGGGTGGATGCGCTCACGAAGGCGGTACGGTAATTCGCCCATCCCACAGCGAATTTTCAACTGTTTGACAACAGTGCCTATTTTCTTGACTAATATACTTAAACGGCTATCATCCATCTCTCGTTTCTCTGCCATTTCGTGACTATGAAACTCGCAACAATAAGGGATCATCAGACAGATCAGGATGTCCGACTTCCAGAGCATGCAAATACAGAAGACACGCCTAAGGTAATTGACCTGATTTCACGTGCTCAGAATGGAGACAATGCTGCCTTTGGTGAACTATACAAATTATGCCTCTTCAGGTAATCGAGTGGGTAAACTGATCTGACATTCTTTTTCATGATCAAAGTTTAGGAAGCATGCAAGTGAGCACTTTGAGCCGCAAATATTCTTCATCACGCAGACCGTAGGCTCGTC
>JAQTSK010000082.1 GCA_028711345.1 Candidatus Peribacteraceae bacterium | reverse complement strand
CTTCGTACGTCTTCCAAAGCAGAAAATATGAGGAGAATCGCAGGGTGATGCCATAGAAGAGCAAATGTTTCTCCGGTCAAAACAGTCAAGTTGAAGTGGAAAACTGCAGAGTCAGTGAGCAGTTACATGCAGAACCCTTGCTTTTTCTATATAAGTAATTATAATATTTTCTCAATTTTCCTAAAACTATGTTTGATTCCATCTTAAAACTTGCTCGAATTTCCGAAATCCTGGCAGAGACTGCAAATCCAGAAGACAAGGTGACCAAAGTTTCTGCTGCATTGGGTAATACTGGCATGCATGAATCGGTGAGAAATGAGCTAAGAAGAATCCTGCATGACAGTGATCTGCCTCCCCAGAGCATCCTCAGACTTGAAGCGCATCTGGTGGGAATTGCATTTGATCCTGAAGACATTGATTCCCTGTTACAAACGATAATGGAAGCAACAAATGGCGGGGAACAGGGATATGCAAAAAAGGTGCTTGAGGGTGCATTTGCACACTACCACGAAAGGGGCAGACAATATATTTACAATCAGTTACAACAACGTGGTGCTCCGGAATCAATTCTGACTGAAGCCCGATTGATGTTGTCAGACACACGCGGTGGCATTGCTTTGGGTGAAGCTGATGTTACAGCTCATGAAACTCATCAACAGGTCGATCTTGAGCAACCCAGTCCGAGTGTAACAGTCAGAATTGGATTGCAAGATAGTCTACACATACGCCCTTCCGGATCTTTCGCAAATATTGCCGGTTCCTACTCAGGTAGTGTTGAGCTTCGGAAAGGAACGCAAACTGCAGACGGAAAGTCTGTTCTTGAAATCTTATCCCTTGGAGCGACACTTGGCACCGAGGTGACGCTGTACGTTGAACCCGGAAAAGAGGGTGAAGAGGATATACGAGCTCGTCTAATTGCCATTTTAGCTGGCTCGTCTGTCAATGAATGACCCCGCATTCTGAGTGCAATAATGGACTTGATGATTCTCACTTTTTCATTGTTTTCACATTCATCCGCGGTATGCTGTTCCGCATGGGACACAAAATACTCATTGCCGAGGACGATACCGTTCTCCGTGACCTCTATATCCGCAAGTTCTCGCGCACGGACAATGACATCCGGACGGCGGAGGACGGACAGAAGACGCTGGATGAAATCGCAAAAGATCCGCCGGACATCCTCCTGCTGGACATCAACATGCCCATCCTGGACGGCGGCGAAGTGCTGGCGAAGCTCCCGCCCAAGGGGCAGCGAGGCTTTCCGGTGATCATCCTCACGAACTACGGGGACCTTGCCAACCGCACCCGCATCGAAGCGCTGGGAGTGGACAGCTTCTTCATCAAGAAGGATATGACCATCAAGTCGCTGGTGGAGATGGTGGAGGGGCTTTTGAGATAAGGCAAAAAGGCAAGAGGGAAAGAAGGCAATAAGTACCGGCTTCACGTTGCCACGTTTTGCCCTTTTGCCCTTTTTCCTTTTTGCCTTCCTACTTCAGCACCGTCGTCACCGGTTTCGCAATCACCAGATACCGCTGCTGAATGGAATCCGGCGGCCAGCATGTGTACAGGATCAGCATCTCACCCTCGTCATCCGACTCGAACATCGTCCGGTCACTCGCCTGCACGGTCTTCTTCTCCGTGACCTGATAGGTATGGATCGCCCCGTTGTACGTGACGTACACGGAGGATCCAACCGTCAACTTATTGATCGTCCGGAAAATCTTGGTGTACTGGGACAGATCCCACGGCCAGCCGCTGCTGTGACCGTAGATCATGATCTTGCCGCCGCCGCCCGGGTAACCCATGAGGTGCCCGACGCCGTCCTCCAAGACCGCCAGTACTCCCTTCTGCGTGTACGGATCAGCCGGATGGATGATGGGGAGGTCGGTGATGCCGATGCTGGGAATGGACATCGCGAACGATTTACCCGTGGAACTTTGCGAAACGTTTCCGTTCTGACTCGCAGGTGCAGGTGCGGGAATGACCGTGGCGGCACTCTCCGAATAGGCAGTCAGATTCTTGAGTGTGACCGTGCGCATCCGGTACACCAGATCGAAGAGCTCTCCTCGCGTCATTTTCTTCCCCGCCGTCAGCAGGCTCCCCTTCATGATGGCATTTCGAGCGATGATGGCGCTCACGGACTCCGAATACCATTCGCCGCTCTTGTTCGGCAGATCAGTCGATGTACGGAATGCCGTCCCTGCGGCATTCTCACCGTAGAGGCGTGCGACCAGCACGACCGCCTCGGCGACCGTCACCGGTGATCCCGGCTTGAACGTGCCGTCGGGATACCCTTTCACCAGACCGCGATCAAATCCCGTCTCCACGTACGGCGCATACCATGCTTTTTGATCGATATCAGTGAAAAGCGGGATCGGGGAAATATTCCCCTTCTCCCGGTCAACCTGTTGCGCGGCGGCGGTATCCGAACGAAGAATGATCTTGAGCGCCTCGGCTCGATTGACGGTATCACGCACGCGAACGTCATTCCCGACCGGCTTGTCGATCACGCCCGCATTCTGGAGACCGATCACCGCCGGCGCGTACGCTTCGTAGGGAAGCTCTGCTGCGAACACTGTCGCACTGATGACGATCGCCGCGACCAGAGCCGCAGAGAGAGAAAAAAGTCGCATGAGTTCGTATATTAATGGTTTTTAGTGTTTTGTCAATTGCTGCGAGAAGTGACGTAGCACGGCCTTGTAGGCCGTGGTTGCATGGGCATCGTGCCCATGAGCACGGGCGCGACACCCGTGAGACCATCGGCTGCAAGCCGATGCTACGACTCAATACAGCACCCGCGTCCTGATCGTCCCGGGAATTTTATCAAGTTCACCCTTAAGCCCGATCCCCTTCTTCTCATCCACATCCGTCACCACGTAACCGATGTCCGCATCCGTCTCGAGAAACTGACTCGCGATGTTGACGGACGCTCGGGCAAAGACGTCGTTCACCGCCGCCAGCACGCCCGGACGATTCTCATGAATGTGCAGAATGCGGTGTCTGCCCGCATGAGACGGCAGTGCAACCGGTAGAAAATTCACGGCACCGGCGGTCGCACCGGTATCGCAGAACAACAGCAATTTTTCGGCAACATCCCTGCCGATGCGCTCCTGTGCCTCGGCGGTGCTGCCGGCAATGTGCGGTGTCAGGATGACATTCGTGAGACCTTGGAGCGGTGAATGGAACGGAAGCCTGGACGACACAGGTTCTTCCGGATGCACATCCAATGCGGCACCGGCGATATGACCGGATCGAACTGCCGCAGCCAGTGCATCGATATCCACCACCTGTCCGCGTGAAGCGTTGATCAGGCATGATCCCTTCCTCATGGCAGCCAACTCCTTCCGGCCGATCAAATGCGTTGTAGCCGAGCCGCCCGGCACATGGAGAGTCACCACTTCCGACGCAGTGAGCAAAGCCTCCAGTGACTTCACCGATTGCGCATTCCCCAATACCAGTTTTGATTCAATATCATGATATAGAACGCGCATCCCAAGAGCTTCGGCAAGAATACCGACTTGCGTACCGATGTGTCCGTACCCGACGATGCCGATCGTCTTGCCCCGCGCTTCGAATGAGCCGGCTGCGGACTTCTGCCACTGCCCCAGATGCGCAGCCGCATTCTTGGCGGGAATGCCGCGCATGAGCATCACCGCTTCCGCGATCACCAGCTCCGCGACGCTGCGCGTATTCGCAAACGGCGCGTTGAAGACCGGCACGCCCTTCCGTCTCGCCGCTTTCAGATCCACCTGATTCGTCCCGATGCAGAAACAGCCGACAGTCAGGAGCTTCTCCGCCCGATCGATGGCACGGGCACTCACCGTCGTACCGGATCGGATTCCCAGAATGTGAATGGATGGAATCGCATCGATCAGTTCCTCCTCCGTGAATTCCCCGCGTCGGGAATCAATGGCGGAAAATCCCTGCTCACGGAAGAACGCTTCGGCAGCGGGATGGATGCCACCCAGTAATAGCACCTTGATCTTGTCCTTCGGGAAAGATGTCTGATGATTCATAGAGGAAGAAAGGAGCGGATGGCTTGATGAAGATCGTGAACGGTCCGGACAAAGACGGGTGATCGCATCTCCACTCTACTGCGCACGGCATGGATACCGACACCGATGAAGTGATCGGCAACTCCTGTCAGGAAAGGGTGGAGATCGGACGCACCGTCCCCGATCATGATGACCGGACCGTCGATGACTCCTGCTTCGATCAACGACCGAATCACGTCAGTCTTCCCGCGACTCGTCGCCAATGGTCGATCTTTCACGTCTATCAGCACATCATCGGAATCGAACACCGGCTCATTGCCGAAACTGTGATCATCGGGGATCCCCAACGCATGTGCCACCGGTTCGATAAGATGATGGATGGCGCCGCTCACGACGAACGCCGATCCTCCGTGTGCATGAATCGTGCGGATGATGGCATCCATGCCTTTCGTGACGGTTTCGTTCATCCGTTTCTCCAGAGCACGAAGATCCTCACGCGTCGGGCGGGCAAGAGCGAGACGACGACTGATGGATGTCCTGAGATCGATACCTCCCTCCATGCCCTCATCGGTAATGGCATGTATTTTCCCCATGATTGTCCGCACGGCACTCCCCTTCTCTCTCCGTCGTACGCTCACCTCCAGCAGCTCATCCAGTGACTCCACCGATACGAGTGTTGAATCGAAGTCGAAGATGAAGGCGGGGGATGGCATGGGAGGAAGCCAAAACCATTGTCCATGGTCCGGATGGAATTATCAAACGAACGGGAAATCGAGGATCGGTTCAATACCGTCCCTGCACCCCGATCTTCCATCCCGGACGGAAATGTTCAATTTCCAATTTCCAATTTTCAAAAATATCCAATGTCCAATGTCCAAACTTATTGATGGCAGTCGTTTGGA
>JAQTSK010000081.1 GCA_028711345.1 Candidatus Peribacteraceae bacterium | reverse complement strand
TGCCGTACGCATCGATGCCGAGCAGTCGGAAGAGGAAGCCTCCGATGACCGCGCCGATGACGCCGACGACCAGATCCCCGATCATGCCGAAGCCCCGTCCTTTCATGATGAGCCCTGCGACCCATCCTGCGATGATGCCGATGATGATGAATGCGAGAATGCTCATGATGAGAGGGGGTATTCCTGCCTATGAAGACGGCTGAGCCGCCGGAATCTTACAGACTGACTCACCGCCAACACGTGTAGCCGGAAACGGCACCGCATCGCTTCGAAGAAGAACGTTCGATGGACCAAGATCGGTTTGCGCCGTTGCCCGCCGCCTCATCCTCGGTCCTTCTCCCTCTGGGGAGAAGGATGACTTGCTACAGAGTAAAACTTGATAGAAAGTTCCCCCTCTCCCCGTTTACCCTGAGCGAGTGAAGCGAGTCGAAGGGCAGGGAGAGGGGGCCAGGGGGTGAGGCGGGGCCCTACAACCTCTGCATCTCCCACAGCTCGTTAAATCTCCCCTTCTTCGCCCGAAGCTGATCGAACGATCCTTCTTCGATGATCCGCCCGTCCTCGATGACAATGATCCGGTCCATCTCGCGAATCGTGGTCAGTCTGTGCGCGATGACCACCGCCGTCACCGACTGGAAGAACCGATGGAGCGAATCGCGGATCTTTTCTTCAGATTCCAAATCGAGGTGCGAGGTCGCTTCGTCGAGGAACAGCATCTGCGGATCTTTGAAAATAGCACGCGCTATGCCCACCCGCTGCTTCTCACCGCCCGACAGCTTGATCCCCTTCTCACCGATGACCGTCTGAAGACCGTCCGGCAGTCTCGGCAAAAAGTCCGTGATGTGCGCCACTTCCAGCGCGCGGTGGAGTAAATCTTCATCCCCCGCCCTGTCCGGATTGGCCATGATGATGTTCTCCCGCAAGGTGAAGTTGAACACTTCAGTGTCCTGCAGCACGACCGCGGCATACCTGAAGAACGATGTCCGGCTGACGTCCTTGAGCGGCACGTCATCAATCAGAATCCTGCCGGCATAGTGCTCGTGCTCTTTCAAAAACAGTTTGAACAGCGTCGACTTTCCGGCTCCGGAGATCCCGACGATGCCGATCCTCTCGCCTCGCCGCACGCTGAGCGAAACGTCGTGCAGTACATTCTTGTCAGCCCCATACGAGAAGGAAACCTTGTCCATGGTGAGCTGCTTCCAGTCCGCCGGAAACGCACGTTTGCCGTCCTCACGATCTATCCCCGCAGGCACATCCAGAATCTGCTTCATCCGGAGGAGGTTGTAACGCGACACCACGAAGTCCAGCGTGATGTCGGATAACCGCTCGAGGGAAATCCACACGTAGCCGAAGTAGCTGTAGAAGAGGATCAGGAAGCCGACCTCGTACCGTCCCTGCACGATGCCCCAGACGATGAACGCGGAGATGCCGACACGGAACGTCTGCGCCCAGAGATTGAGTGCGGCGGCACGGATACGGAACAGCCGGACACGCGTGCGGATCTTCTGAAACCACTCCCCGAACTTGCCCTTCACGATGGTCAGAAGCCCCTGCCCCATCCCCAGCACCTTCACACTGCGCACGTTGATGATGATTTCGAAGGACAGTCCCGCGACGTCCTCCTCCATTTGGTTCGTCGCATTGGACGCCTCCCCACCCCTGCGCGTCAGCGGAATGGAGAGCAGCGCGTACGTGAGCATGAAGAAGACGGTTCCCAGTCCGACGAGCGGGTCGAACGTGGCGAGGATGACCGTCATACCGACGAAGTTCACGCAGGAATCGATCGCGGTATCGAACCACATGCGGATGATCCGGTCGATGCCGTCCCTGCCCTTGTCCAGCCGCTTGATCTTGTTGCCGGCGTTCTCCCTCTCGTGCCACTTGAGGTCCAGAATCAGGAGGTGCTTCAGCGTCTGCTCCTGCGCATCCAGCGCAGTCTTCTCCGCGACTTGGTAGCCCCAGTACACCCCGAGCTGCATCCCGATGTACCGGACAACCGACACGACGATCCAGATGAGGAAGATGGTGACGACGGGCTGAAGCGACTGTCCGCTCCGGTACGCGGTGAAGAACGTGACGAGGCTCGCGAGCGCGTAGGGCGGGTACAGTCCGGCGATGTGGCCGATGAGCGTGCAGCAGGTTGCAACCCAGAATGTCCTGCGCTTGGGGCGGATGCGTGTGAGGAGATCCCGCAGGAGAGCGGGAAAGGGGTAGGCCGCGGAGTGGGGCGCGGGGGGCATGAGGGTGACAGATTACAGTATGCCCCAGAAAATACTGAGCACTGCCTGCATACAAAACGGACCCCGCAGTGAGCGGAGTCCTCGGAGGCCGAAGCCACTAATGCACATATGATACTCAAGCCGTGATCATCGTCAACCATACAAGGCGATATTAAAAACCAGTTATCCGGAATTTCCGGATAGTTGAATTTGGCTTCAAATCGCCCTCAAGTAATGACGGTAGAAAAGACACGACGCCTAAGATAGAAGAGGAACGCGCGAAAGAAACAACTTGTAAGGATTACTTACAAGTTCAAAAGAGGAAACGAGGAACTGCAATGGACACTCAGTTTGAACGAACCTGATGCCATTCGTCCATAACCGTGTTTAGGTGTACAAGTGTACACCACAACATTTAATACAGTTTGCATTAGGAAAACCTGGTAGTGGAAGACGTGAAAAGTTAAGATCAAAACAATGTTTAAATTCATCGACTTATTCGCCGGCATAGGTGGTATCCGTATTCCCTTTGATGAACTGGGCGGCAAATGTGTCTTCACTTCGGAGTGGGACAAATTTTCCTGCCAGACTTACCAAGCGAACTTCAAAGAAAAGCCATGGGGAGACATCACGAAGATTCCGGCCGAAGACATCCCCGCCCACGACCTCCTGCTTGCCGGCTTCCCCTGCCAACCGTTCTCACAGGCAGGACTGAAGAAAGGCTTTCAGGACACGCGCGGAACCTTGTTCTTTAATATCGCTGAAATTCTGAATCATCATCGTCCGAAAGCAATACTATTGGAGAACGTAAAGAGACTACGAAGCCATGACGGAGGAAACACATTGAAAGTCATTACCAAGACACTGGAAGACCTTGGCTACACCGTGCAAAGCTGTGTTATGAATGCCAAAGACTTCGGGGTCCCGCAGAACAGGGAGCGCATTTATATCGTCGGTTTCCTCGGCGATACAAACTTCAGTTTCCCCGAGCCCCCGAAAAACAAAACACGCCTCGGGGATATTCTGGAATCCCATGTGGATGCGAAATATACGATATCGGACAAGCTCTGGGCAGGGCATCAGCGGCGGCTTCGTGAGCACAAAGCGAAAGGTTTCGGCTTCGGTTACTGCCTGTTCGATGAAAACTCCGAATATACGAGCACCATTTCCGCCCGTTACTACAAAGACGGCTCTGAAATTCTCATCAAACAGAAAGGAAAGAATCCGCGCAAACTAACCCCGCGCGAAGCAGCAAGACTTCAGGGCTTTCCGGATAACTTCATTATTCCGGTAAGTGATGGACAGGCCTATAAACAATTTGGTAACAGCGTTGCCGTTCCTGCCATACGTGCTGTTGCAAAGAGAATCGTACCTCATCTGGCGGCAATAAAATCAAAATCAAATCTCAGACGGGAAATTGACATCGAAAGCTACCGGGCTATCGCTCTCGGACAAAAGATTATTCCCGCAATTAAAGAAGGGGTACTGGCCTTCTGATTCCTCAGAATCTCGAAGTGATCAGAGCCTCCCAATAGCGATTGTCCGCCCTCCATTGGGAATAAGGTCTTTTGTTACCCTGATACATACCGCTATCAAAGAAAATCAATCCTTTCCTGACCCCGTCAATCCAGTTATCAAAATTTATCGGTTCCCCGAAAACTATTTCGGAATAGCACCCGCTAGTGTCTTTTTTGCATTGAAACCAGCCGCTCATATTGAACTTCTTCTCCACCTTACGTCTCATGGTTGAGGCTTCCCATTTCGCAATAACCAACCGTTTCTTCTGCATGCTTTTCGGAACAATTATTGCCTTATTCTGCCTGGTGTCTTTCTGAAAGTTATACACAGCGAGAATATTATTTTTGCTGTCGATTAACAGAGTCTGCCCGCAGGAATTGTAATGTCCGACTTTTGGACAGGGTTTTCCGGACCATGAGCATCGCATTCCTTTTTCCAGGTTCGGCATGCCGAAAATGCCAAGAAATTCATCGCGGGAAATCCCCGATGATTTATCCTTGAAAATGTAATGATCGGCAGACCAATCACCGAATGTCGTTTTTGATCCAGTTTGGTTCTTCATTTCAAATCCATAAAGATCCGGCGCATTACTTGCGTTATGCCTGATCCCCATCTGCGTCTCCAGCCAATGCCCTTCTTTTCCGTCATGACGTTTGTGGGATGCGGAGGTATCGGGCTTCTTTCCCTTAACCATCTTGATAAATCTCTGAACGATCAGCTTTTTCATTTTTTGTAATTGCCGGCCAGCCTTGTGATTGTTGTTTTTCATTGAAGAGAAGGGGATTTGATAAATATGCTTCGGGATGAAGCAATAAAGAAATCAATCCTACAGGTCAATTCTTCAATAAATCCAGAATTTTCCTTCTGCACGATTCCGGTTCTGACAGGATTTCATGCTGCCAAAAGCGCAAAACAGTGATACCGGCAGATGAGAGTAATTTCTGATTTCTCCTGTCTCGTTTTTTGTTTTCACTGATTTTCTCGTCCCAGAATTTTGTATTTGTCTTCGGACGAACATAACACTTCGGACATTTATGCCAAAAACAGCCATCGACAAACACCACAATCTTTCGCCTCTTCAGGTAATCGAGTGGGTAAACTGATCTGACATTCTTTTTCATGATCAAAGTTTAGGAAGCATGCAAGTGAGCACTTTGAGCCGCAAATATTCTTCATCACGCAGACCGTAGGCTCGTC
>JAQTSK010000080.1 GCA_028711345.1 Candidatus Peribacteraceae bacterium | reverse complement strand
TCTCGTAAAACTGAAGGTCGGAGTCGGTGACGTGGAATGGGGTGCGACACCAATCATTTGCACAGATCTTCTGCATACAGGGAAGAGTAACAGAATTTGCGAATAACGGAATATCTGGTGCCTTCTATCCCGATACTCGGATACTCCGATCCCCGATACTTCCGTCAGTACACTTCCTTCAAATAGCACTCCTCACACAACACCCTCCCGTCGTACTCGACGGACCAGCTCGTCATGGTCTCTCTCTGGCATTTTCCGCACGACGACGGTCTCAATGACCCGTCGAATGGAATCAGGCGGAAATTGTCCTGCATCCTTCGGGAATAGTACGAACGAGGAAGTGGTGCGCCCAATTCGGTGCAAAACTTAATATCAGCCGGATCGATGCGAAAGGAATGTCCTGCTTCTTCGTCCCAGAACACGCTCGTGGATAAAGTTGGATCGACAGCTTCTGAGCTGTCTGGAATCAAAGATGGATCGAGAGCCCCTTCGGGCTTTTGTTGCCTCCGATTACTAAGACGGAATCCAAAGCGAATCGCGGTCTCAGAATCCAGCGGCCAGTAGAATCCAGACAGGCTTTCGTCGTAGGGATTGGCAGCAAACGAATTCGGGAAGAATTTCCCATACTCATCTGTTGCTTTCATGGAGGCAATAAACTCCGCTTTCTTCTTCTCGTACTCCTCTGAAGTGTATTGCTTGTTGAAAATACAGTACTTCTTCCCAACGACCCCGCAGCAAGCGAAGCAATGCTGACACTGAAAACAGTGCGCGCAATATTCCGTAAATTTGCATTGGATGACGTTGTAGCAGAATTTGCAGTCGTATGAGTTATCCTGAACAGTGCACGAGTAGTACGCCAATTGGACATTCACTGCCGGACTGACGCAATCGAGCGTATCTTTTGTTTCGCTAGTCCTGAGAATATTCATAGAATCTTCGACGTCGTTCACAAAGTAGCAATTGCGAGCATTCTTCGAATGATCAATGAAATTCCCCGTTGACTGCTCTGAGCGGTCGATGAAGAGCGAGCGATGCCATGCTCGTTCGTGCATCATGGATTCCCACTCCTGCTTCGCTCCCATATACTGCCGGTTGGAACACAAATCCCACTCTTTCATCATCGATTCGTATTCTTCTCTGTTGTACTGCTTATTCTTGATGCAATACTGCTTGTTTCTCAGGTTGCTACAGAGAAAGCAGTGCTGACAATTCCTGCAATCATAGAGAAAAGCTGAATCGCTACACTGCCAACAATTGAAGCTATAGAGAACGCGGAAGCAGTTATGTGAATACGTCAGATCGAGGCACCATTCACTGTCGAATGAAAAGGCACCATACATGCAATTTTTCACACGAAAAGCTCGGTAACAATACCGCAAGTCTTCATCACTGACGCCTGAGTGACAGAGATAACAATTTTTCGAATTCCACCAATCGTCTGTGTACTCACAATTCTGATTGTTTACACCGACGTTGTGCGGAATGGGGCATCGACGAAACAGTTCCCACATCTGCGGAAAAAACGGTTTGCCAACTTCGACTTCCGCCTGTGGCGGATCCGCGTGCTTGATCCACTCGTCCTTGTGCCACACAGGATACGGACAATCCTCCGAAAACACTGAAATGATTGATTTTCCTGTGCGATCGCACGACCGCTTGAATAGGTTCCAATGCTGCCAAAACGCGCCGAGCTGCATGAAGCGGAAGACCGGATGGAACTCGGGTTCGCCCTCAATGCCCAGTTTTTTTCGGAGTGCCATCTCCTCCGGCGTGACCTCGAAGGTGCGGCCGGTGACGGGGCAGATCTTTTGCACGCGGAAAGTGTACCTGAGAGTGATCGGGGATCGGAATATCGGGGATCGGAAAAGAATTCGAAAGCAAGCCCCGATCACCGATCCCTGATCCCCGATATTCCGGTCACGTCAGTGCCATCATCTTGTACTGATCGGGGTTCTTGTCATCTTTCGACTCCTCTTCGTAACTCTCTCTGGTCTCGTTACGGCTGCAGCCCAACGATTTCAGAAGCGCCGGCGTGACTTCCGATGTCGGATACTTGCCCGTAAAGCAACCGTCGGAAAAACGCTTGATTTTGGGATTGCCGATCTGGATGGCCCGCCGCATTTCCTCCGGCGTGTTATAGAACAACGCATCCGCGCCGATCATTTTGCAGATTTCAGGAATCGTATGATCCGCAGCGATCAGCTCGGTGGTCGTCGGAAGGTCGATGCCGTACGGATCCGGACCGATGATCGGCGCAGCCGACGATGCGAAATACACTTTCTTCGCACCGGATTTCCTCGCCATTTCGATGATCTTCCTACTGGTATTGCCACGCACGATGGAATCGTCAACCAATAGAATGTTATTTCCTTTGAACTCCAGTTCAATGGGGTGAAGCTTGAAGTTGAGACTCCGCTTGCGGACAGCTTGCCCCGGCATGATGAACGTTCGCCCGATGTACCTGTTTTTCACGAATCCTTCGCGGTAGCGGATCTTGAGCTTGTCAGCGAGTCCTGCAGCCGCGGGACGGCCAGTGTCCGGAATGGGGATGACGGAATCGATATGAATGCCGGATGCCTTGATCTTCTTCGCCAGAGCTTCACCCATCCTCACTCTTGCCTTGTACACGTTCACGCCGTCGAGGGTGGAATCCGGTGCCGCAAGGTACACCCATTCGAAGATGCAGGGATTGAGCTGACCCTTCTTGACGATCTGTGAATGCAGCTGGTTGTTCTGGTCAATGAAGACGACTTCGCCAGGTTCGATGTCCCGGACGAACTCGTACTCCAACGCCTTGAAGACCGTATTTTCCGAGGCAATCATGTACTCGTACTTGATCCCGAGACGACGTCGTCCGAGCTGCAGGGGTCGGATGCCATGAGGATCACGGAAGCCGACGATACCGTGCCCGCCGATGAGCGCGACTGCCGAGTAAGCGCCCTGCGCGCGACGAAAGACCGTCTTCACAGCTCGGAAAATATGCTGCGGAGTCAGATTCTTGGGCTCCTGCTTGCGGAGCGCCAGCGAGAAAAGGTTCAGAAGCACTTCTGAATCCGAGTTGGTGTTCAGGTGACGGTAGTCCTGCGTACGGATCTCTTTCGCCAGCTCGGCCGCATTGGTGAGATTGCCATTGTGCCCGAGTGCCATCCCGAACGGGGAATTGACGAAGAACGGCTGCGCCTCAAACTCGCTGGAACAGCCTGCGGTGGGATATCGGACATGACCTATGCCCATCGGCCCGCGCAACCGCTGGAGTGAATGTGCATGGAAGACTTCGCTGACCATCCCCGTAGCCTTCTTCAGGTGGAACTGACTGTCAAACGTCACGATGCCTGCTGCGTCCTGCCCGCGGTGCTGGAGGACAATCATCCCGTCATACAGATCCTGGATGACGTCGTGGAAGCCGGAAGCTGCAATGATGCCGCACATAGGAGAATCAGTGAGTAGTGAGTAGTGTTGTGTTATGGACGGCCGCATTGCCTGAAAAGGCCTTGTCCCGGGAGCCGGGAAAGGCGAAATGGACAGGTGCAGACCGTACCATGACTGGATTGTAGCGATGGTCAGACATTGATACAAATAGAAGTAAAGGCATTCGTATCATGTATCCAACAGGCCGGAAGAAGAGTAATATGTGTGGCGAAAGCCAAATACAGAATCCTCTGTACGCACGGCATTTAATCGCTACAATGCAGCGTCTTCAAAATTATGGAGTATCGAACAATCGCCATTATCGCGCACATCGACCACGGAAAGACCACGCTGGTTGATCAGATTCTCCGCCAGGGGGGCGCGTTCAATGCGCATGAGGAGATCGGCGAGCGGGTCATGGACAGCAACGAGCAGGAGAAGGAGCGCGGCATCACCATCTACGCCAAAAACTGTTCGATTATGTATAAGGGATCCAAGATCAACATCGTCGACACTCCGGGACATGCGGACTTCGGCTCCGAGGTTGAACGCGTGCTCAGGATGTGCGACTGCGTTGCATTGCTCGTTGATGCCTTTGACGGTCCCATGCCACAGACCAGATTCGTCCTCAAGAAGTCTCTGGAAATCGGGATCAAGCCGATCGTCATCATCAACAAGATCGACCGCGTCGGATCGGATCCGGAGAAAGCACTCAGTCAGGTTTTCGACCTCTTCATCCAGCTGGGTGCGCATGATGAACAACTTGATTTCCCCTACGTATTCGCAGTCGGACGTGACGGAATCGCCAAGCGGAAAATGTCGGAAGAATCGAAGAACTTAGATCCGCTGTTCGACCTCATCTGTGAGCACATCATCCCGAAAGGGACCGATGCGGAAGCTCCCCTGCTCCTGCAGCCCGTGAACCTGTCGTACGATCCCTATTCCGGTCGCATGGCCATCGGGCGTATCTCGCAGGGAACAGTGAAGAAGAACCAGACGGTGTATCTCATCAAACCGGACGGCACGCGAAAGTCCGGACGGATCACGAAAATCTATGCGTACGCCGGCATCCGCGAAGTCGAAGTGGAGAGTGCCGCAGCTGGTGATGTCGTCATGCTCGCGGGTCTCCCCGAGGTCTACGTAGGGGACACTATCGCCGAGAAAGAGGATGCGCAGGCGCTTCCTGCTCTGACGATCGACCCGCCGACGGTTGCGATGGACTTCATGGTGAATAACTCGCCGTTTGCCGGCAAAGAAGGAAAACTTGTCACGACAAGACATATCCGCGAACGCTTGGAACGCGAGCTGGAGACGAACGTCGGACTGAAGATCGAATTCGGGGAGCGCTCGGACGCGTTCCGCGTCTCCGGTCGCGGAGAAATGCACTTGGGCGTTCTTATCGAATCCATGCGCCGCGAGGGATTCGAGCTGGCCGTCTCGCGTCCGGAAGTCATCCTCCACAAAGAGAACGGCGTGGAGATGGAGCCGATGGAAACGGCGTTCATCGATGTGCCGGATGCGTACGTCGGCACGGTGATCGAGAAGCTGGGCAAGCGGAAAGGCATGATGCA
>JAQTSK010000079.1 GCA_028711345.1 Candidatus Peribacteraceae bacterium | reverse complement strand
ATTCAAAAGTATACAAAGGCATGTCACCCTGAGCGTAGTCGAAGGGCGACATGCCGATGTCATGGATTCGACTACGCTCACCATGACATCTTGATTGAGTGTCAGATTGAAATGGAAATGGTATAACAGCTAACAGCCTGTTCGGTGTTCAATTGCAGCTTCTTTCGTAATTTCTTCTTATGCGACAGCAGACATCACCTCGATCAGCCGCGTCATATCATCCTCGGTAATCGCCGGGAACAGGGCGATGCGCGCGGTTGTTTCCTTGAGCTTTCCGTACCCTTTTCCCAGGAGAATATTGCGGTCAGCGGCAAGGGTATGGAGCCGCCGGATCACATCGGCTTTTCCTTCAATGCAGGCAATGGAATGAGAACGGAGAGCGGAATCCTTCACGAAGCAGTTCAGGAGCGGGTGTGTTTCCAGTGCGCGGTACAGGCGCGATGCTTTTTCTCTGGCACTCTTTTCTTTCGCATCGCACCCTTCCTGTTCATTCCATCGTTTCATTTGCCGTCCGAGTAGGAAGATATTGAGGACATTCGGCGTGCAAATCGTCTGGGATTTTTGCTCGAAAGACTGCATTGATTTGAATGAAAAATATCCTGCGCGATCAGTCTGTGCCTCCTCTGCCTTCAACGCACGCTCCATCGCTTTCGGTGAAACGAACATGATACCGAGCCCCGCAGGCAGCCCGATGCATTTCTGAACGGAGAAGAGCCAGATGTCCGCCGCATCGATCGGAAATACCTTGGATCCCGCGATGGATGTGATGTCGACGGCAAGGAGCGTATCGGGTTTTCCATTCCGGATGCGCCGGATATCGTCATTGGAGCACATCACACCCGTGCTGGTTTCATTGGCTGTGACGGTCACGAGATCGGTCGCGCCGGGAATGGCTGCGGGATCAAATGACGGTAACGAACCCCACGGTCCTTCAATCTTCGTTGTGCGCTTGTCGTTGGCGGTGCTGATTTCCGCAAAAAGATCGGAGAAACGACCGCAGGTGAAGTGGCAGCTTTCGCTTTGGACAAGATTGAGAATCGTCCGTTCCATCGCCTCCGTCGCCGATGACAGGAAGAAGACGGAGTACTCCTGCGGAACGTCGAAGAATCGTCTCAGAGCATCGACGGCTTCCGCGTACACCTCGCACCATTGTTTGCTCCGGTGGCTCCATTCCAGTATCCCGCAATCGGCTGCCTCGCGGATGTCCTGACGGACTTCTTCCGATAGTTTTGACGGACCGATTGTGAAGGTGAGGGGGTGCATGCAGGGAGTATAGCAATGAGGGAGATCGGGATATCGGGATCCTCTTTCGCCACGGTTACGGAGGACAGGTCGGAGATCGGAAGAGAACGTGCAGAAATAAAGAATAATACCGGATGAATCTGATTTCGATCATTTCACCGTAGCGGCGATTCGAAAATCGCCGCTACGGTACGCCTTTCCCATCCCCGATTACCCATCCCCGATCCCCATCTCCTATCTGCTTCTCATCGCCGTTCCTTCCACGCTCGTCGCGGGAATATCCACCCACGTGAAGTCGGTTGTGCCGTCGGACCAGAGGATGGAATTGACGACCGTCGACTGCCCCAGAACCGGAGGCGAGGTTTGCAGGAAGCTTTCCGTGTAACTTGCCACCTGCGGATTGACGATGTTTCCGTGCAGCAGGTACGCAGCTGAACCTCCGGCAGCAATGCGATTGTCGATGAGTCCTGCATTCAATGCGGAGCAAGTCACGTTGAACGTACCGGTGGAGGCGGAGGCGGAGCAGGGGGAGCTGATGGCTTCGTCGTCGGCGGTTGAGAGCGTGAATCCCGCAGGGTCCAGGAGAACATTCCGGGCGTTCAGTTGAAAGACGATACTCTTGAGCCGGACATCCTTCGATCCCAAAAACGAGTTCGCGGAAGGTGAAGCGGCCAACGTGAACGATCCGATCACGGCGTTGCCCGCCGGCAAATAATCGGTGACGGGGCCTATGTTCGTCACAGCGCTGATACTTGCGAATGTGGTGGTGCCGGTGGTGCCGGTGATGGCGTTGTTGCCGCTGTCTCCCGTCGTGCCGATCAGGATTTCCCCGTCCGTCGAACCGGAACCGTCGTTCTGAAGAAGGGTCCGCTTCGATGATGCGCCGACGACCTCCATTGCATGGCGATCATCAATCGCATCGCTCAGAGACAACATGAGCGCAGTTCCGCTGCGTCCGCCCGCTTGATCGCTCTTGAGCCGTGCGGCAACCGCGATGATCACCTCTTCTCCTGCGGGGATCACGAGCGACGAAACGCCCAGATTGGCACAGGCGCGCGCCGTCATTGTTACGGAACACTGGCCTGCCGTGCCTCGTGCGAACGGGGCGTCGAGATCCGGATCAAGCTTCGTCCCCGGTGCGAGCTTGTAGAATTGGAGCGAATCGACAGCGTCTGTCACTCCATCGATTCCCAGTGATCGGATTTCAATATTCTCTCCTTCAGCTCGCAGTCGCAGTCGCAGGAGCTCGGGTGTCACCGATCCGGCAAGGAGAAGATGACTGCGGACGGGAGTTGTGTCCTTCATGACCGTCAGGGTGCCTGCGGTATTGATACTGAGCGTCGATGCGGCAGTTGTCGCGACGCTGATGAAGCAGTTGGGCGCAGTGCAGATGCCGTCGGTGGAGACGCCTTCCAGATCCAGTCCGTCCGCCGCGCCCTGCGCTTCGATGTACGTCGCAAGATCATCCGCAAACTGCAGGCGAAGTGTCACGGGGCCGAGATCGGGAGGCAGATCCGCCAGCACGAGAAATGGCACGGGAATCCCGACGGGGAGGATCACGCCGCTTCCGCCTGACGGAAGATCGAATGTCAGATACTCGCGATCGACCGTAGCCGACGCCCGAACGAGATCGTAGGCGCTTCCGCCGGTCCTGTTCGTGAGTAAGCGGTAATTCCGACCGTACAGGAGCGATCCGACGTTCGCGGAGAATGAGATGCTGTTCAGCCTCACATCCTGTCGTCCCGCGACCGCGGTGAACTTGAGAAGCGGGAGATCTTTCTGTCCGGCGGCGATGACCGGCGTGACATTGGTCGGGCGTTGTTCAATGGATAAGAGCCCCCGTCGGACCGGATCGGCGAGCGACAGGCAGAGGCTGCTGCATGTGGCATCGGGTGTTCCGTTTGCCGTTCCGTCATCGCATTCTTCGCGTCCTTCGCGGATGCCGTTGCCGCAGATGCCGGTTGCGCTTCCGGTCGCCGTTTGCTGCCCAGGAGGGCTTGCTTCTGTCATCATCGCATCAATCAGCGATGCCATTTCGCCGCGTCGCAGCACGTGGGCGGGATCGGACAGGAGTGAAGGGAGAAGGCTTCTGCTTCGCGCTTCCATGAGGAGAGGCTGATACCAGGATGTCTCGGACGTCGCAGTGGAAATGCCGAAGGCGCGGAAGGTCATGGCGAGTGCTTCGACCAGATTCACCGAGCGCCCCGGTCGGAATGCCCCGTCGGGATAGCCGGTCACGACACCGAGGTCTTTTCCCAGGCACACAGGTTTCGCAAACCACTGTGGAACGCGGACATCCAAATCCTTGAAGCAACGCAGATCGGACGGGGCATCGTCCGGATATCGCGCGTTCATCAGAATCGTCAATAACTCCGCGCGATTGATGGTTCGTGTCGGCCGGAACGTACCATCGTCATAGCCTTGTACCACGTTCAATTTCTCCAGGTTCTGAATGGCATTCCCGTACGGTGATGCCGTGATATCGGAGAATCCCGCTGCATGAATCGCTCCGAAGGAAAAAAGGAGAAGGGCTGTCCCGATGGCGGCTTGTATTCGCATGCGGGTATAGTACATCCGCTATGCAACTCTTCGCCTTGCAGACGGACATCGATCGGCTGAAAGCGCGCTTCCTCGTTGCGGGGGAGCAGGAGGTGTTCACCATCCATCGTCACGTTATTTCGTTCTTTCTCCATCTCCTGCGTCCGCTCCTTGCGACGGTTGTCTTGATTGCCGTCGGTGTGGGGCTCCGGATATGGGAGATGCTATCCCTCTGGCCTGTGATTGTCCTGCTCATCGTTTGGCTTCTGACCGCGGCGCGGTGGGTCTTCAATGCGTACATCGATTGGAAGTACGATTTCCTCTTCCTGACGACGAAGAAGTTGGTCGTCGTCGATCAGAAATCCATCATCAGGAACGCCGTCAACTCCATGAATCTCGAGGAAATATCATCGGTGGTTGCGGAGACGCAGTGGCTGAACCTCTTCGGCTTCGGCAGACTCCATATCACGACGCGGCGCGGGGAAGGGGAGGAGGACATCATCATCAGCTTCATCCCGCACCCCGACGTCCTCGCGGGAGCCATCATGAATCAGATCAGTCAGTATCAATAATCCGGCACTGCGTTGAATCGTTTGATTGCGGCAGACCGTAGCTGCGGTTCGAAAACCGTAGCGGATTAGCAGCGAATCGCCGCTGCGGAGGGGGCATCCGGAACGATTCCGATTTCATGGAACACTAAAAACGGGCATCCGGTCCCAGATTCCTCTTCGCGTCGGAAGGATCTGAGTCCGAATGCCCGCCTTCGCCTCAATTCATATGGAGGTGAATTGAGGGGGCGCCGAACGTCGACCGGGCGTTCGACTGACTCCCTACACCTCTGCGGATTGTTGAAGCGGTCCGCACCGCCGTGTGTGTTTGTGTGGGTATCCCGATGCGTCGGGAATCGCGATTCCGGTGAGCCCGGAACGGGCTTTTGTGTGTGTTTGTAAGTCCCGTCCGACAGTTTGATCGGAGGGAACTCTTCGGTCGGGGTCCCGTGCGGAGTGCCCTGAGCGCAGCCATATCGGTCGAAACCGATTGGCGAACCGAAGGGTGCACGCGCGCGGCCGGGGTCGAAGAGCAGGGAGGAAGACGGAATCCATGTGAGCTTCCTCACAAATTGATTCCATCTTTCTCCCTGCGCATTCTTTCCGGAGAGAGGTGGCGGAGGATTTGAAAGAACAAATCCAAGCAGTATAGCAAAAAGGGGAGATGAGGGCAATGCTTTCAGGCACCATAGCGTACCAATTTCGTGAGCTGAAAATGTAAGTTCTTGGCTTTGGCTAGCTTCACAAAGAGGTTTATCTCCGATACTGTAAATTTTCTTTCCCCTATTTTCCATGCTTAAAAAGTAATCCGTT
>JAQTSK010000030.1 GCA_028711345.1 Candidatus Peribacteraceae bacterium | reverse complement strand
AATCCCACGCTCATCACAAAGTGCGATTGTCACTTCATGCTCATCTCGTACTGTAAAACGTTCATGCTCATCTTGCGTCGGAACAGGGTGTACGATTCATGCTCATCTCGTATCGGAGAAGACTCCTAACCGGAGTCCAGAATATTCTTGAATAAGCTCCGCTAAGGAGCTCCATCACCTCCTCGCTTTCTTTTGCTTGGGTACGGGCAAGGCATTGGCAGTAACACGAATAAGTTCCGTCATCCACTCCCTGTTCTCCCAGCGATCTTCTTCCACGAGCCAGTATGGCTTTGAACCCGGATACGGCGGCGCTTCCTCAAGCTGTCCGACGAACGCCCTGCCTGCATCCGTCAGCTTCACAAACAGCTTGTCGTCGCAGATCAGCGCAACGACTTTTTCATCGCAGTACAGCGCGTACTCGCCGAACATCTTCCTGCTCCGGACGACTCCCGCATCGGACACTCGAGCGATCAGAAAGTCGACGGTGGACGCTTGCGTTGCCATAGTCTGAGTACGTCTGATTATTCCACAAATCCCATCGATTGCCGAAGGAACGCTTGTTCCGACGACGAACTATCAATTGTTGCAAAACTGAATATAGACGTATTTGTCAACCTCTGCTTTGCCATGATGCATCCTGATGAGCGTCTAAGCAGTGTCATCCGATTCTTTCCCCCTTCATCCGTATGGAACTCCGTTCAACACTTCTTGCCGGCACGCTGGCAGTCATCATCGGTATCCCGCTCGCCGCAGGACAAGTCACCATCCAGTCGGACATGCCGCCACCCGTCTACCGGACATCGACAATACCTCAGGGCGTATTGACCCGCGGACAATTCATCGACGTGCTGGCAACGCGCCTCTTCGATGTCGATTCGCACAACACCTGTTTCCGCGATCTCGTCGGCTACCAGGCGCCCGAATACACTCTCCTCTTCTCGGATGTCTCGCTGGATCACCCTATCGCATCGTCGGTCTGTGTCATGATGAGAAGCCACCTCGCCCGTGGCTCCAGCAACATGCTCCATCCGAATCAGCGCATCTCCGCTGCCGAAGCCGCTGCCATCTTCTCCCGTCTGTCCACCGACATCAGGAATGCCCATGCAAACGAACAGTGGTATGAGCCTTACATGGAAACCATGCGCTCCATGGATCCGCAATTCACCTTCCGGCCGTGGGATACGATTACCGGATCCGATCTCCGCGACATGATGTGCGTACTCAAACGGAATACCCCAGAGCTCGATCCGCACGGGGAATTGACCGGCTGCTGAATGAACCGGACGCAATCGATGATACAATCAAAAGCGGAGAAGCTCCACTCGGGATCTCTCCGCTTTCTGCGAGGGGTCGAATATCTCCGTCAGTCAATTGCCGCCGCCGAAGAAGACGGCACATTCACCCCCCGGGACTTCAGAATGTCCTTGATGGACTTGCCTTCGGACATCTGTTCACGCAGTTCCTGCTGCGTCATGCCGAGCGGCTCGGCATCGCTGGAACGTGCCGTACCGGATGATGCTGTAACAGGAGTCTGAACCGGAGGGGCCACCGGCTGCCTCACGGAAGGCGTTGCCGCCGAGCAGCCGACCAAGAGCAACGAACCGACGAAAGCGAAGATGGAGAATGCGCGTTTCATAGTCAGAGTGGGGAAAGGAACAAAACAACGTTTGGAAATCACAAGCCGACGTAAATGGAGTATCCATCCACATCCGTCCCGAGGAACACGCCGAGAATATCGCCGCTGACCACCGTCTGCGCGTCGATGGCGACGATACCGTTTCCGTTGACTTCGACATTACCGTCGACGAATGACTGCTCGATGAGAATGACGCTGTCATCGGACGCACTCACATTTCCGGCGACTCTTGAATGGAAAACAAAAATACGGGCATCGTCGAGAGCCAACGCATTCCCGTCAACCAGCGTGTCTGCGCCGGTATCGGCGTCCCGGGCGAGAATCAGCTGGGCATTGTCACGTGCAATGACGTCATTGAGGACATTTTCTCCGGCAATGGTACGCTGCTCCGTTCCCGTCAACTCGACAGTCTGAAGGATGATTGCTTCCGATGAAGCCGACGATTCCTGCGCAAGAACCGGAACAGCGGAAGAAACGAGGAGAAACGACACGGCCGCCGAGAGCAGACGAATGCGGCGGTGAGAAGTGGGGGGAGGAGTGTTCATAGGAAAAGATGGGGAGGAAAGAAAGGAACGAGCGGTCTTACTGGACGTTGAATGTCCCGTTGCCGGAGAAGTGGAGCTCTTTCACAATGAAGCGTGAACTGGAAAGACACTGGAGATTGACGTTACCGTTGCCGGGAATATCGAGGAGGGCATTTGGCATGTAGAGCACGCCGTCCATATTCAACGTGCCGTTGCCCGAAATCCTCATGTCGACTGCGGATCCGCGGCTTTGGAAGATGGAAATACCTGCGAACGAACCCGACGTGATGGGGGAAATGGTCAGATTCGCGTTCCCGGAAATACTGATTTTGTGAGTTGATTGCACGGGAGCGTTATAAATCATGACCCCGTTGCCCGTGACAGTCGCATTCCCAGACAGCGACAAACCTCCTCCCTGCAGATAGTAAATGCCCGGACTCAGCGTCACCCTTGCGTTGGCGGAAGCGGCAATCCCTCCGATGTATGTTCCGGGATTGAGCGTGACGGATGAATTGCCGGATACCGTCGCCCTGGAAAAAGTCTGCGTTGGCGGAACCAATGCAGGAAGGTCTATGAAAGGATCGGCCGTCGGAGCGATCCCTGTCCTGACAACGCCGATGATGCGTGCATTCCCTGATCTCTGAACGCCGGGATCACCGGTGATATTGAACGTTGTGGCCCAGATACTGGCGTTACCGCTCATCTTGACTGCTGCAGTATTACTCGAGTCAACGACGACTGTTGCGTCCGGATTCGTGATTCTCATGCTGCCGTTACCCGACAACGTGAGAGCTCCGAGCGATGAGGGATCGAGAAGAAGAATCCCGACACTCTGATCCTGCCAAACGAGCGGTGTCATAGCCTGGCTGCTGCTACTGCTCGCCGGGCAGATCAGGGAAACTGTCACCGAGGAAGAATCGTTGGTGGAAGCGGAATCCGAAACGGCACCGGCGACAGTCGCAGTGTTCGTAACCGATTCACTCTGCATGCAGGAAGTCTGGGGTGCAGTGGAGAACGTCAAGGTGATCGTCGCGACTTCAGAGGGCGCGATCGTGCCGACAGAGCACTGGACAGTGCCGCCCGTGGCGGAGCAGGTCACGCCGGTCTTCGTGGACGCAAAAGAGACGAAGGAATGATCGGTTGGCACCGGATCAGTGACTGTGACAGACGGTGCGGCTGTCGTCGTACTCGTGTTCGTGACAACGAGGGAGTAGAAGGCGTTCATGCCGCGGACGATTGAGGAGGCTGAGGCCGTCTTCACGATGGAGAGATCAGCCTGCAAAATCGGACACGTCAATGTGATCGTCGTTGAGGAAGAATCGTTGGTGGAAACGGGATCCGAAACGTCACCGGCGACTGTCGCAGTGTTCGTCGTGACCGAGGTGATCTGCGTGCAGGGAGTCTGAGTTGCAGCGGAGAACGTCAGTATGATCGTCGCGACTTCAGACGGCGCAAGCGTGCCGACAGAGCACTGGACAGTACCGTCCGTGACGGAACAAGTCACGCCGGTCTTCGTAGAGGTAAAGGAAAGGTAGGTATGATCGGTTGGTACCGGATCAGTGACGGTGACAGACGATGCGGTTGTCGTCGAACTCGTGTTCGTGACAACGAGGGAGTAGACGGCGTTTGTGCCGCGGACGATTGAGGAGACTGCCGCTGTCTTCTCGATGGAAAGGTCAGCCTCCTGAGGGGACGGCGGAACGATGGCGAGGGAGGATGCAACGGATGACACTGCTTCAGACGAAGTGCTGGAGGCGGCAGCCTCCGATGATTCTGCGGAAGCGCTGGAGACGGAACTGGCCGGAGGCGGCGGCAGATCACCGACGGATGATTGTGCGGAAGCGCTGGAGACGGAACTGGCCGGAGGGATGGAATCAATGCTGTGGGCGATATCGACGATATCCTGCGTTACCGGCACCACTTCCAATCCGTCGGCATCAATGACAATGGCGACTTGATCGCCGTTCCCCGCTGTGAGCAGAATCACACCACCCTCCACCACTCTCCCCGATATCTGGGTGAAGACCGCCTCTCTCAGACCCGATGCGGTCACGGTCTCAGGCAGAGGAAATACCACATCGGCGGACGTGTTGCGGGATGCGAACGAAGATCCTTGGAAGAGGACTCCTTCCGCGACGCGGAATCCCCATGGGGAATCTTGCTTGTTGGACTGGGAGAAAATCCGTGCGGACCCCAGTGCCTGGACAACTTGAGACACCGTTGCACTCAGATCGTTTTGCGCTTGGTAACTGAAGAATGTCGGAATCATCACCGAACCCAACACTCCGGCCAGTCCGAGAGTGACGGCGACTTCGACAAGGGTGAACCCCGCGAAACGTGTGCGTTTCGTCATAGGATTATCACGTGTGGCATGAACCATAGAGAAAAGGGGGGACAAGGAAGGGAAATACCGGGATTACTCGAGAATCGCATCGAAAGCAGTCTGAAATGTTTCAAGCGGATACGCCCCGTTGATCTGGCGTACTGTTCCGTCCGGAGCGTAGATCCAAAAAGTAGGCGTACCGTTGATGCCGGCATCCTGAGCATCAGTGATGTCCGTGGCAAGGGCGCTTCGTATCTCGCTGGAAGAAAGACACGCGTTGAACTGCGCGACGCTGATGCCGCAGTTCGTCGCGTAGGAGCGGAAGAAGACCGAGGGATCGTCAGCGGCAGTCCACTCGGATTGATTCGAATACAGAAGATCATGCATTCCTTCAAATGCTTGTTGTTTCGCCGCACACAAGACGGCGACGGCAGCCGCCTCCGCTTGACGATGAACGGAAGAAAGGGGGAAATTGCGTATCTCGAACTTCACCAAACCGGTATCGACGTACCGCTTCCGGATCGCCTGGAATGCACCTTCGAAGTACTCCGCGCACTGAGAGCACTCATAATCGGTGAACTCGACGACCGTCACGGCAGCGGACGCCTTTCCCACCACAGGACCGATACCCGGTGTCGGAGGCTTTCGGGAGGCGGCGGCGTTGTGGAGAGGATTGTTGATTTCATTGTAATGCTGCATCACGACAGTCTCCGGAAGGTGAAGATTCTGCACCCCTCTCATCGTGACAATCAGTAAAAGACCGTTAATCATCAAGAGGAACGACAACAGAACGACGCGGCGCTTGCCTCTGAACAGCGACCCTGTGGTGAGAAATGTCTGCATGCTCTGATCGGGCGACGGATGCACGGAGTGATCCCTTGCTTCATTCCATCTTACTGCCTGCAATCCGCTGAGCAAGTGACAGCGCAACATTCTGGCACATGAGTGGAGGGAAAATCGACAACGACTGCTGAAGCGGGCTCCGGAAAGAGAGAGGTTTCGCCTTGCTTTCATCAATCGGGAGGCATAGGTTTCCCCAAACTTGGCTTACCGGGCTGCATTCCGACCATCACATGCACGCACTCTCACGACTGTTCTACAAGTACCGGCGCATCGCGAAAATGCTCAGGCTGTTCCTCATGATTTCGGGGCCCGGCATCATCGTCATGGTGGCGGATAACGACGCGGGAGGGATCACGACGTACACGGCGACCGGAGCGAAATACGGGTACGGACTGATCTGGTTTTTAGTCCTGCTCGGGCCGGTTGCCTACTACATACAGGAAATGACGGTTCGTCTCGGAGCCGTCACCAAACGGGGACATGCCGAAGCGATCTTCGACGGCTTCGGACCGTTTTGGGGCTGGTTCTCCTTTCTGGATCTGGTCGTGACAGATTGGCTGACGCTGATCACGGAATTCATCGGCATGACCGCGGCGCTGCAGATCTTCGGTTTTCCGCCGTGGGTCACCGTACTGATCGTCTGCACCGTCATGGGGATCATGATCATCCGCGGACGATACTGGACATGGGAAAAACTCGCCATCTTCTTCTGCGCGCTCAACCTCATCTACGTTCCCGCCGCCTTTCTGGTGCATCCCTCCATTAATGACATCCTCAAGGAAGGCCTCATTCCACACTTCCCGGGTGGAATGACGGGCGAGCTGCTCTTCTTCCTGATGGCGAACATCGGCACAACCATCGCCCCGTGGATGATCTTCTTCCAACAGAGCTCGGTCGTGGACAAAGGCCTGCAGGAGAAAGATATTCCGTGGGGAAAGTTGGACACAGCCGTCGGATCGGTCTTCACCATACTCGTGGCGGTCTTCTGCGTGGTGGTGACCGGCACGCTGCTCCGGGGCATGCAGGTGGACAGTGCGGCGCAGGCTGCGACGATCCTGATGGACCAGAGCCGATATCTCGGAACGCTCCTCGCCATCGGACTCTTCAACGCGGGATTCCTCGGAGCCATCTGCATTTCCCTCGCCAGTTCGTGGGCGTTCGGCGAAGTCTTCGGCTGGGCGCACTCACTGAATAACAAGATCCGTGAAGCCCCATGGTTCTACGCCTTCTACTTCGCCCTGATCCTGACGGCGGGCGGCGTCGTGCTGATTCCGGGGGCTCCCCTCATCCAGATAACGCTGTTCGCGCAGGTGATCGCGACGACCCTGTTGTCAGCCACGCTGATTTTCCTCCTGCTTTTGCTCAACGATGAGAGCATCATGGGCAAGTATCGGAACACGCTGTGGCAGAACATCGTGAACGTCACGATTGTGGGGGGCATCATCGTCCTGTCGACACTCTATAGTATCAACGTCCTGTTCCCGAGCCTCTTCTCCTGAAAACCCGCATGGAAGCTGCCACCCCTCCGCCATCATCAGGCAATCGACTGCGAGAATTTTTCCTGCACCGTTTCTCCCGCATCAGGGAAATCAATGAGAAGTACCGCACGCCGAGAATCAAAACGACGCGCACGGTTTCGATTGCGCTGTACATCCTGCGCTTCTACCTCCTCCTCCTCACGGGCATCCTCTTCTACAAGTTTATTTCCACACTGCTGAATCCGTCCTGAAGATTGAAGAGACCGAAGAAACCGAGGAGTCCGAAGAACTTTTTGCCCTCTTGCCTTTCCTGCCCTCCCCATGACCCTCACTTACGACAACGTGGCACAGGGACAAAAGTGTTACCTGACCGATATCTTAGGCGGTCGCGTCTGCGTCCACGGCAAAAAAATCGGCAAGCTGGTCGACATGATCATCGTCGAGCACGGAGACAATCCGGAAGTGACGAAGCTCGTTGTCCACCGGCCATTCGGATATCCGTCACTCCTGATTCCGTGGGATCGCGTGAAACTGCTCAAGAAAGATGAGGTAGTCGTCTCGCTCGAAAAGGTGGAGGATTTTGAAAAGCAACCCAATGAGACGGACATCCTCTTGAAAGACCACATTCTGGACAAGAAGGTCATCGACATCGAGGATCGGGAAGTCGAGATGGTCTACGACGTGAAGATGCTGGCGAAGAACGGCAAACTGACGGTGACGGACGTGAACATCAGCTTCTACCGGTTCCTCCGGCGCCTCGGACTCAAATGGTTCGCGAAGTTCGTGTACACCGTCCGCGGCAAGGAGAAGGACCACAAGATCCCCTGGAGATTCATCCAAGCGCTCCCGCAGAACATCGGCAGCTTCCGCGGGGATGTGAAGCTGAAAGTGCTCCGCGAAACGCTGGATGAATTCCATCCTGCGGATATCGCGGACATTCTGGAGGAAGTGGATCCCAGTCAGCGTCTGGCGATCTTCAACCAGCTGGAATCCGAGCAGGCATCCGAGACGCTGGAAGAAATAGAACCCAGCGTCCAGCGCGACCTCGTGCCCGCGCTGAAGAAGGAACGTGTCGCCCAGCTCCTCTCCACCATGACCCCGGGGCAAGCGGCCGACATCCTCTCCGCACTTCCCCACTCCGAAACAAAGGAAATCCTCCGCGTGCTCAAGGGAACGAATCCGGATCATGCGCACAAGATCAATTCCATTCTCGGGAAGCAGGAAGAGAGAATCGGCAACTACGCAACAAGCAAGATCCTCAAACTCGACGAGAGCACCGGCGTCACCGCCGCCCGCGACTACTTCAACCGCGTTGCGAGTGACATGGCTGTGGTGCTCTACCTGTACATCACCGATGCACACGGGCGTCTGGTCGGCGTGATGGATCTGAAGGAGTTCCTGCACGGCGCACCGGAGCAGACGATGAAAGACATCATGCGGGACAATGTCGTCAGCTTGAGCCCCCAGAGCACGCTCAAAGAGGCGCTGGAACTCTTCTCACGCTACGACTTCCGCGCCATTCCGGTCGTAAATGAAGAAGGAAAGCTGACCGGCGCGATTCCGTATCGGGATGTGATGAATCTGAAGCATCGGTTTTTAGAGTAAAGTGACGCGCGCCTCGGGCAAGCGGTCACGCGAGCATCGTGCTTGTGATGATGGAACAAAGGCGGACGCGACGTCCGCCTGACCGCAGGCCAGAGGCCAGCGCCACAAGACCTCAAAGTTTATAAATCCTCAGAAGTTCCGCCCCCATCCTCTCAACAGTGAAAACTGGCTCGTGCGATACGAGCGCCGGATCCTCAGCTTTGGAATACCGCGTGAAGAACATCATGTAGGAAGCATCCGCCGAACATCCGAACGAGAGATCCGGACGGACGTCATACCAATCGATCAGAACATCAGCCGTCGGAACACAGACCACGGCATTCTGCGAAGCGTTTGCATTGAGCCAATCGACTCCCTGCTTGTACGTCGCTCCCCAGTATTCCAGATTGAACACGCGATCCATGCGCTCGGGATACATCAGGCGAACGATCTCGTTGCGGTACGAACCCTCGAAGGGATGGAGAATTGCGACTTCGTGAATGAGGGAAGCGACAACTATAAAAACAATGACGACCGAAATTGATAATTGATAATTGATAATTGATAATTTCTTTAAGATTAGGCGAATGATCGTATCAAGACCGATTGCCGCGATCACTGCGACCGCCGGAAGCGTGAAGAAGAACTGCCGCATGCCGTCGTACCGGACCAATCCGGATTTCATGCTCAGAAGCATCGGAACGGCGATCCAAAGCAACAAGAACGTGTGCGTCGCCAATCGTTCCTGTCGAATCATCGACCGAACCAGAAACCAGAAACCAGAAACCAGAAACACAATCATCACGACCGGCATCGCCATCGCATACTCCAGCACGGTGTAGTACCACGGCAGCTCCGCACCGCCGTATTGCTTGCCGAAAAACAGAACCGTACCCGGCCAGTAATCACCGGTGAGGAAGAACCTGATGGCACGCGGGATCAGGAGCAGATCGCCCCACGCCGTCGGCCAGAGAAGAATTAATCCGATCAGGAATGCTGCAACGGCAAGAAAAAGCATAAAGGCTTCATTCTTCGTGGAAAACGTATTGGCAATGCCTGAAATAGCATTGTTGTCATCCTGAGCGGAGTCGAAGGACGACAACAATGCGGGGTGCATGGTTCGACTCCGCTCACCATGACACCCTTGTTGCTTTCGATCAAACAGCCAAACAAAATACGCACCCAGCACCGCCGGTCCCATGAGCAACGCAGAAACCTTAAGCGCGACAGCAGCACCGAAAAGAAAGCCGGAAAGAATAAATAATTTGTTCGAAGTTTCGTTGATTGCCTTGAGAAAAACATGCGATGCGATCAATACGGCTAGAAGAAGAGGAATGTCCTTGGGATTGTAGTGCGCGTGCGCAATGAACTGCGGGGACAGCACGAAGAACATCAGCGAAAACCACGCGATCTTTTTACCGGCAATTGATCTAGCGAATGCGAATACGCATCCAACGGCGATGCTTGCCGTGATCAAATTCAGAACATGACTGGCTTCGAAGAGCGGCAATGCGAAAGCACCCATCAGCCACTCCGAAATCCAGTAGCCGAGAAGGTAATACACCGGCCCGTATTCGATCCCGTTGCCGGGCATCAGGCGCAACACTTCACGATCGCCTGAACGGAGAAATACGTCGAACAAATGTCCCCAATTCCGGTGCAGCGGTTCGTCCCATGTGGCACCGTACTGCGATAGCTGGGTCAGTTGGATCAGGAAGAAGGCAAGGCCGAGCAGGATCGGCAGCAGTAACCATTCATAGCGGTGCCGGAACGAGAGCCAAGGTTTCATGTTGAAATGATACACGGAAAGCGTGTCATGGTGAGCGTAGTCGAATCCATGACACGCGATGCCATCCTTCGACTACGCTCAGGATGACATCGCTTCTGCATGCGGTAAGACTGACTAAGCGAACAGCATATTAATCACGCATTCTTCTCTTCTAGAGCCCCACCCTCCCCCTCACCCTCTCCATCGTCGCCTCGGCGATCTTCTTCGCTTTGACGGCCCCTGCGCGCATCACCTCCTCGACGAATCCGGCGTTCTTCACCAATTCCCCGCGCTTCTTCCTCATACCACCGAAATGGTCCAGATACGTCTCGAAGAGCAGCTTCTTGGCATCCCCGTACCCGAGACCGCCCGCACGATATCTATCCGCCAACGCATTTGATTCCTCCTTGGAGAGGAACAACTTATGAATTCTGAACACCGTACACGTCTCCGGATCCTTGGGGGCGGCAACGTCCTTGGAGTCGGTCACGATACCCATGATGGCCTTCTTAATGGCCTTCTCCTCACCGAAGATGGGGATGATATTCCCGTAACTCTTGCTCATCTTCTGTCCGTCCGTCCCGAGCACTGCAGCGGTGTCCTCACCGATGAGCGCCTCAGGGAGAACGAACGTCTCTCCGTACATGGAGTTGAATTTCACCGCAATATCCCGTGCAATTTCCACGTGCTGCTTCTGATCCCTCCCGACAGGAACCAGTGTCGCATCGTAGAGGAGAATATCCGCCGCCATGAGGACCGGATACGTGAAAAGTCCGACCGACGCCGCGATCCCCTTCTCCACCTTGTCCTTGTAGCTGACGGCCCGCTCCAAGAGACCCATCGGCGTGATCGTGGAGAGAATCCAGGAAAGCTCGGAATGGACGGCGACGTCCGACTGGTAAAAAAGCGTCCCGCGGTCGGGATCGTACCCGCACGCGAGAAGATCCGTCGCGACATCGCGGCGGGCTTGGGAGAGAATCGCCGGATCCCGGACGGTCGTCAGTGCATGCAGATCCGCCACCATCAGAAAAATTTCCCCTTTGCCAAGCAACTGCACATTCGGACGGATGTACCCGAAGTAATTGCCTAGGTGAGCGATACCGGAAGGCTGGATGCCATCCAGCACACGGATCTTCGAAGAAAGGGGTGGCGAAGAGGGAGACATACGGAATGTAGAATTGAAAATGTAAAATGTAGAATTATTGGAAAGGGAACGGATCTCATAATCATTCTACATTGTACATTCTACATTCTAAATTTATCCGGCGCCTCTCAAACCATCGTCCACTTCGCCCCCACCATCTTCAGCTTCTTCATCGTTGCCTCGAACGACTTCGGCATGGGAGCCGTGACGGACATCGGTCTGCCGGTCATGGGATGCGGGAACGTGATGGCGGACGCGTGCAGGAAGAACCGCTTCATCTTCAGGAAACGCTGGAACTTACGGTTCTCCTTCTCGTTGCCGTAGACGTCATCCAGCACCAGCGGCCAGCCGATCATGGCCATGTGCTGCCGGATCTGGTGACGCTGCCCTCGCTCAAAACTGATTTCCACCAGACTGGCGGCCGGAGAGGACACGAGCACCTTGTACTTGGTCTCCGCCGGCACCACACCTTGCGACGAACGCGCCTTGAGCGGGATGTTGACCATCCCCTCCTTCTGCTTTGCGGGACCGAGGAGTAATGCGACGTACGTCTTCATCCATCCTGCGAACTTGGCATCGAGAATCTTCTTGAGGACCGCCTTCGTCTTGGCAAACACCAGCACGCCGGACGTTTCGAAATCCAAACGGTGAACGGGGAGAAGCGTCGGAAACTGCTGGCGCAGGAAATCGAGTAACGGAAGACGGTCAAGCCTGCCTTTGCCCTGCACGGTCAACTCACCGGGGAGCTTGGTGACGATGAGCAGCCACTGATCCTCGTAGAGAATCCGGTCGGGGGAGATGGGCATGGAAGTAATTCTAGCGCTTTGTCCGATCAAAGAAACTCTTTGTCCGATTAGGACCCATTAGTAGCGAATTATGTGCTTCCATTACATCAAATTGGGTTTCTCCATCATACGAGAGCTTAGGAATGGCGGTTGGTAGCTCAATTAATTCGCTACCACGCAGATCGGCAATACTGATACCGAATAAACCGGATATATCATAAGTGGTAAAATTAGCCACATCGATGATATCTTGCGCTAATTTAGCAGGCAATCGTATCTGTTGAGGCGTACAATTCAACCCATATAAAGACTCCAGAGAATGCAAATCCGCTGCTCCCACACGAGTTATTAACTGACGCGTTTTTAACAGATGGTCTATCACCGACCGCAAAACTTTCCCCTGAATTGTTCTGCTGTTATACGCAGTGAGAGCAGCTGTTAATTGAGGCAATTCGATCATACACAACTATTGCATATATATAGAATACTGTCAAAGTAAAGTGGCGGAAATTCCTCAATCAATAAAACATCTTGCTAATATCTCTGTTGCACCAAATCTAATCGGGAAACGCATCAATTCCTCTTGTCCAGCATGCACATCGTCAGCATCACCCGCACACGCAACGAGGGGGACATCCTGGAGGTCTTCGTGAGGCATCACTGCGCGTTCGTCGACAGGATGATCATCGTGGACCACCGGAGTCAGGACAACTCCCGCGAAATCCTGCAGAAACTGCGGGGGGAAGGACTGCCGCTGGATATCCGTCACGACGACGGGATCGCACACCGCCACGGCCGCGTGATGACGGAAACCGCCCGCGAACTGATGGCCGCACCGGATCCCCCGGACTTGCTGATGCTGCTGGATGCGGATGAATTTCTTGTCCGGAATAACGGAGGCTCCCCGCGTTCCGTTCTGGAACGATCAACGGGCATTCTGGGCATCCCCTGCCGCAACTACATCCCGCTTCCGTCGGATCGGAAAGAGGAGCTGAATATTCTCAAACGCATGACGCACAGACGTCCGGCGGAAGATCCGCAGTGGTACAAAATCTGCGTCGACGGGATGACGCTTGCACGGCATCCGGATGCCTGCATCGTCGAAGGCAATCACAAGATGACCTCTAAAGACGGGGCGGATCTCCCGATGGAGAAGTCGAAGGAGCTCGTGATCGCGCACTTTCCTGTCCGGACCGTCGATCAGATCCTCTGCAAAGCGTACGGCGGATGGTTCAGCCACCTGTCCGATCCGGCTCCCGTACATGGAGGCGCGTTTCAGTGGAAAGCGCTGCTGGATACCGTTCGTCAGGGGAAGCGGCTGGATGCGGAAGCGTTGACCGTCATCGCTCTGGAGTACGCGACAAAACGACAGTGGGATCGGCTTCCGTCCACGTTCACGGGAGACCTGAAGCACCTGCGACGGACGGAGACGCCAGATCAGGCACCGGTACAGGACCCCATCCCGTCACTGATCGATCTGCGCTATCGACACTATCCGGCGGATCCGAGGACGGTATTGCTCGGAACTGCTGAAGGGCTGGCGCGAGAACATGCGCGGCTGCTCAATGAACTGCGGACATCGGGTGGTGACAGGACGGGACATCGAAAAACGAACGCTCGGTGACAAGCGGCCATCCGGCCTTCTATGTCCGGTGAAACGGCTTGAGCCTCCGAAGCGAACAGAAAATATCGAACCTCCTCAGAAAAAAATCCGCCTCCCGGAAACATGCAATGCCGGATGCATCGCTGCTGGGACAGTCGAGAAACGGACCCACGTTATGTATGCGCGGATAATCGGATCCGGAAAAGCTGAGAAACACATCATCCGTTGGGGGCTTGTCCCGCCATGCGTAGTGCCAAACATGGAACCCCATGGCGTCCATCAATCTGTAAAACTCACGCACATGATCCGCAGTGAATGCATACAATCGGTGCAAGAGTGCCATGGACGCCTCACGGCAAAAGGTGACGGAGAGGATGCCGGACCAGCTGTCGTACTGCGAACCGAAGATGCCGTGCGGCACCTCCGGATGTTCACGGAGGCACTTGCAAACATGTTCCAGCTGATCGGGTGTCAGAAAGAGATCGTCGTCGACGGCAATGAAGTATCCGGCATCCGATCGCCGGGCAAGCGCGTAGCGGTACAGACACGGTCGGTTGACCGGCTGTTCGATGATGGTGACACGCGGATCATCGACCGCTATCCACGGATGCAATCGGATATCGGCATTGTTATTCGAGACGATGACCGTACCGACCGACGGCGTGGCGAGCAGCAAACGGACGAGAAGATCGATGTTTTGCGGGCGCTTGTACGAGAGAACGATTGCCGTGAAATCCGCCGGTCCGGTGGCAGTCACCCGCTCCCGGAATGCCTGATATCGCCATCGATAAAACTTCAGGAGCCAGCGGGCGTGCTGACGCCATGTCCCGCATTCCCTCTTCTGAAACCATCGACGGAATTCGGAACGGAAGGGCATGGGGAAACGGTAGCACGTCGAACAGTGGAATGCTCCTACTCGAGGAGGCTTCATGAGCGAATCCGGCTTCGCTCTGAGGAGCTGCGCGGGACAAACCAATGGCTGCCTGAAGATGGTGGGCGGCATAGGATTTGAACCTACGACCTTTCGGATGTGAACCGAACGCTCTAACCACTGAGCTAGCCGCCCAACCTTGCAGCGCGGGCAATTCTCAAGTGCCCGGCGTACATTGTCAATTCTCGCCAAGTGAAAAACGCGCTACACTCTTCTCCGGAATGACGAACCGCATCTCCCTCAAAATCGTCGGCGCGTCCGGTCAGGGAATCGATTCCATGGGTGAAGTGGTGGCGAAGTCGCTCAAGCGCAGCGGCTACTGCGTCTTCGGCTACCGCGAGTACCCGTCGCTCATCAAAGGCGGCCATGCCAGTTACCAGCTTGACGTATCCAATGAATACATAGGAAGCACGGAGACCAAAGTGAATCTGGTGCTGGCGCTCAATCACCACGGAATTGTGAATAATCTGAAGGATCTGAAATCCGGCGGCATCCTCATCCACTCGACCGCGGGATGGAAAATGGACAAGGCATCGCAGGAGCTGATCGTGAAAGAGAGTCTCAAAATCATCTGTCTGCCGATCGAGGAAATTCTGAAGAAATTGAAAGCGAAATCCATCCTCGCCAACGTCATCCAGACATCGTTCGTGTGGGCAATCCTCGGACAGAGTCAGGAAATGCTTACGGACGTCGTCTGCGCGCGCTTCGCGAAAAAGAAGGATCTGCTGGAGCTCAATAGGAAATGTATCGAAGAAGGATTTTCTCTGAAGCAGCAGCATGCGGAATTGTCGATTCCGATGGCGAAACCGGATCCGAAGCGCTGGAAGGATCAGCTCCTCATCACCGGCAGCAAAGCGATGGGGCTCGGTGCGGTTGCTGCAGGAATGCGCGTGTACATCGGCTATCCGATGACGCCGAGCAGTCCCCTCCTGACGTACATTGCCGCAATTCAGAATAAAACGGGTGTCGCCGTGAAGCAGGCGGAGGACGAGATCACCGCCGCACAGATGGCGTCCGGAGCGATGCTCGCAGGAACGCGCGCCATGACCGCCACATCCGGCGGAGGCTTCGACCTGATGGGGGAAACAGTGTCGCTCAACGCACTCATCGAAAATCCCGCCGTCTTCGTCCTCGCCCAGCGACCGGGACCCGCGACGGGATTGCCGACCTGGACTGCGCAGGCCGATCTCCTCATGGCCGTCGGCATGGCGCACGGCGAATTCCCCCGCTCCGTCATCGCGGTCTCGGAGAGCTCTGATGCGTTCCACTTGATGGATGACGCATTCAATATCGCGGAGGAGTACCAGATTCCCGTGATCGTCATGACGGACAAGCAGATCGCGGAAGCGCTCTACACACAGGAGCCGTATGACATGAAATCAATCGAGATTCGACGCGGGAAACTGGTGACGGATCCAGACGAATTGGCGAAACTCAAATCGACTGACCGGTACGATCCCAACGCAAAAGACGGGATCTCCGCACGCTGGCTGCCCGGCAGCAAGGCGGCGACCTTCTGTTCCCAAGGCGATGAGCACAATGCGGAAGGAAGTGACAATGAGTCGAGCGCGAACGCGATTGCTCAAATGGAAAAGAGAATGAGGAAAGGTGATGCATTGCTCAGGTCGCTTCCCGAACCGGAACTGTGGATTGTGGAGAATGGAAAGCGGAAAATGGTAACTGACGATCCGGATATTGATGTTCTTCTGATTGGTTGGGGAAGCACAAAACCTGTCGTCCTCGATGTCCTGAAAAACCAGAAACCAGAAACCAGAAACCAGAAACTTGCATACCTGCACTTCTCCCATCTCTGGCCTCTCAAAACCGCCCGTTTTGAAACATTGGCCAAAAAAGCCAAGAAGATCATTGCCGTTGAAGGAAATTTCCAAGGCCAGCTTGCGATGCTTCTACGCCAACAGACTAGCATCGAGATCAAGGACAAAATTCTGAAGTACGACGGCCGTCCATTCTTCGTCGATGAATTGCAGCTTCGCATTCAATCATGCATCGATGACAAGAAACCAGTAACCAGAAACCAGTAACCAGAAACCATGCCAATCCCCCTCGACACAACCGGCCCGACGATGAAGGACTTCTGGAGCCCCGTGATGTGCACGTGGTGCGAGGGCTGCGGCGACTACGGCATCTGGACGGCGGTCAAACAAGCGCTGGTTGAACTGAAAATCGCGCCGTGGCAGACGCTGCTCTGCTACGACGTCGGCTGTCACGGCAACGGCTCGGATAAGATCGCCGGCTACCGGTTCCACGGCCTGCACGGCCGCGTGATCCCCTTCGCCGCAGGAGCCAAAGTTGCCAATCCCACGCTCCCCGTCCTTGCGTTCGGCGGCGACGGCGCGACATTCTCGGAAGGCGTGGGGCACGTCGTCCACGCGGTGCGGAGCCACTACCCCATCGTCTTCGTCCTGCACAACAACGGCAACTACGGGCTGACAACAGGGCAAGCCAGCGCACTCACACCGCAGAATCAGCCGATGAACTCGGCGCCCAACGGCATGCCGGAAGCGACCATCAATTCCATGGACTTCATCTTCTCGCTGGAACCCACCTTCGTCGCCCGCGGATTCTCCGGCGACATCAAGCACATGACATACATTCTGAAGGAAGCCATCCGTCACCGCGGCTTCGCCTTCGTCGACATGCTGCAGGCCTGTCCGACGTACAACAAGTTCGCGACACACAAGATGCTGCTGGAGAAATGCTACCGCGTGGAAGATGAGAAGTACGATCCGTCAGACATCGTCAAAGCACGAATGCTCGCAATTGACACCGAAAAGCGCATCGCCACCGGCGTCCTCTTCAAGCGCGAGGACATTCCCAATTTCAACGAGAGATTGGTACCGAGGCAGGGCAGGAAGACCCGCCCGATCGATGAGGTGGAGAAGTTCGATGTCAGTGGGTTGATGGAGGAGCTCAGATAAATCGAACACCCCCCTGTCTGAACCCTGATTCATGGGATTACAGGATTACCTTGATTACAAGCTCTTAAAGAATCATGGTAATCCTTTAATCCTTCAAATCATGGTTCAGACGATGTGGCGATCACAGCCTCACAATCTCCGCCTCCCTCGTCTTCGTATCCAGAATGGCAACGGACGGCGGTCCTTCCTCGAACCCGTGCGAGCTGCCGGGGTTCACGACCAGAACCTTTCCGCGCTTCTCGATCAACGACGCATGCGTATGACCATAGAGAACGACGTCGTACTTCCCGCAGAGAATCAACGCTTCCGTGATGTCGGAAATGGTTCCGTGGTAGCAGGCAATCTTCAAACCGTTGTACTCAAGGACGCAGAAATGTCCCTTGAATTCCCCGCCTACAGCGCCGAAGTTCCGCTGGATACTGGTGTGATCGCCGTCATTGTTGCCGAAGATGCCGATGAGCTTGGGGCCGCCTTTGAACGCGCGAACCGACGGACCCGCACAGTAATCGCCCAAGTGAATGATCGTTTCGACACCGCGGGAAACGAACAGCTTCTTCGCTGTTTCAATCTGTTCCAAGCCTTCGTGTGTATCGGAGATGATGCCGAGGAGCATAGGCGTAGCGTACAGCGGTCAGCGATTAGCGACCAGCAATCAATCGTAGGAACATCTCATGCACCCTCCTCTCCCCCCGCACCTCCGGATGGAACGTCCCTGCGAGCACGTTCCCCTGCCGCACCAGCACCGGCAGTCCTTTGTGCTTGGCCAGAATTTCAACCCCCTTCCCGACCCGCGTGATTTTCGGTGCACGAATGAAGGCGACGGCAATACGTTCAGCCGACGTTTTGCCCTTTTGCCTTTTTGCCCTTTTGCCTTCGGTTCGATCTATCAAAATCTCCGTCTCGAAGCTATCCACCTGCGTCCCGTAGGCATTGCGATCAATGGTGACATCGATCAACCCAAGCGGCTTCGGAGCATTCTTTCCCGTTGCCTCTTTGGCAAGGACAATGGCACCTGCGCAGGTGCCGTAAATGAACAAAGGTCGATGATTGGCGTCAAATAGCCGCGGGTCAGTAGACCCGCTCTCATCATTGTTGATGATACCTTTTGCACTTTTGCCCTTTTGCCCTTTTGCCCTTCCTGCCTTTTCTGCCCTTCCTGCCCTTCGTACGATTTCCTCCCCCACCCCCGTCTCCTTAAGAAACCTCGCAATCACCGTGCTCTCGCCGCCAGGAATGATCAGACCGTCGACCTTCGCTAAATCATCCAAAGCTCGCACTTCAATTGCAGAAACATTCAATGAACGTAGAACATCCAGATGCTCCGCAAAATCGCCTTGAAATGCCAGCACACCGATGGTTGGCTCTCTATTCATCGAAACCAGTTAATCAGTAAACGAAAAACCAGTAAACCAAAAACCAGAAACCCGTCCTACCATCCCCTCTCCTGCATCTTCGTTCCGAGCGTTGCTATTTCCAATCCCGGCATCGCCTCCCCGAGTCCCATGGAGATCTCCAGAATCTTCTTCGGATTCTTGAAGTGCGTGGTCGCCTGCACAATTGCAGCAGCCATTTTCTTCGGGTTCTTGGACTTGAAAATTCCCGAGCCGACGAAGACGCCTTCCGCACCAAGTTCCATCAATAACGCGGCATCAGCCGGAGTGGCAATACCGCCGGCGACGAACGTGACGACGGGCAAGCGCTTGGTTTTCATGACCTCCTTCACAATGTCTTTGGACACGCGCTCCGTTTCCATCCACCACTCCAGAATCCCGTTCTCTTCCATCTCCTTGAGGCCGGCGATCTCCTGTTGAATCAACTTCAGATGGCGGACGGCTTCCACGACGTTGCCGGTCCCCGCCTCCCCTTTCGTCCGGATCATGCTGGCGCCTTCCTCAATCCTCCGGAGTGCTTCACCGAGATTGGTGGCACCGCAGACGAAGGGAATCTTGAAGCCGCGCTTATCAACATGCGCGAACGGATCGGCGGGTGTCAGCACTTCGGACTCATCGATGAAATCGACCTTGAGCGCTTCCAGAATCCTCGCTTCCGCGGTATGCCCGATCCTCACTTTCGCCATGACCGGAATGGAAACCGCTTTCTGAATCTCCGCGATCATCTTGGGATCGCTCATGCGGGCAACACCTCCCTGCGATCTGATATCAGACGGAACGCGCTCCAGCGCCATCACGGCACACGCTCCGGCTGCTTCGGCTATCTTCGCCTGTTCCGCAGTTACGACGTCCATGATGACGCCGCCCTTCAGCATGCGAGCCAGATCCGAACCTGTAGGATTTGAAAGCTTGAACATGAGAACAAATTGTTAAATGGTTAAATTGTTAAATGGTTATGAATGGAACAAGGTTCGTTTGGCGCTTGCGAGCAATTTAACCATTGAGCAATTTAGCAATTCCATCAGGAATTCACAAACTCCGGATCCCTATCGAGTCTACTTTCTTCGGGGAGCATCTGCCCCTGATACTTGCTCCCCGGCTTGCTGTGGTACGGCGTCTGCGCGGGAGAGGTCATCATTTCGAACGCCAGCTGACAAACGCGCATCCCCGGATACAGCGCGACCGGCATGCGATTCAAATTGCTGATCTCCAGCGTGATCGTCCCGCTGAAACCGGGATCGACGAAGCCGGCGGTGGAGTGGATGATGATGCCGAGTCGCCCGAGCGAACTGCGACCTTCGACGCGCACGACCAGATCATCCGGCACCGTGATCTTCTCCTGCGTGACGCCGAGAATGAATTCGCCTGGCTGCACGATGAACGGTTCTCCGTCCGCCACCTCGACGATCCGCATGTTCTGGGCAAAAGAGGTGGGGTCTTTCGGATCGAGAATGGCATACTTGCTGTGTTCGTAGACCTTGAACACATTCCCGAGCCGCAGATCCATGCTGCTGGCATGAATATGCGCGTCAAGATCCGTGCGCTTCGTCTCGATCTTCACTTTGCCGGAGGCGATGGCGGCTTTGATGTCACGATCGGAGAGAATCATGGGGACGGGAGCGTACCATAAGAAATCGTAATGAAGAACAGGGAAGTTCCACGAAAATGCAATGGGAAGTGTGCGATTGGACATCTGAAAGATGTATAATCCGCACCCATGGTTGTATCGATTGATCAGAAGAATCGCAGCGGCGGAGAAGACAGCCTCCTCGAAAAGGAGAGTCAGGAGAATCCGCGAAACAATGAACAGTTGAAGCGACGAAAAGCGAAGATGCTTGAGTATTGGGATCGCTATCGCGATGTCTGCATGCAGACAGGCTTCGCAGATACCGCAAACTTCCGGGAAACCGAACGATGGATCGAGAAAACGGTGGATACTCTGGACTCCAGTGTGCAGGATAATATCAGATCACGTGAGCAGTTCTTTGAACTTTACGGAAAAGACGTCATCGAGGAAGGCCCGATGTTGCTCCGGCGATTCAATGATTTACTGACGGAAGCGAAGCCGTACATGTCCGGTACAGGAAAAGAGGAATGGATGAAGCGTCTCCGCGATAACTCTTCCATGGGTTTCCAGGGCAAGAAATACTGGATCACTCACCAGTTCCCGAAGTACATAGAACGATGGAAGAAAGTGGCTGAACAAAGAGATATTCTTGCGAAAAATACCGAATTCAAGGCGATAGCCAAGGATCATCCGGAATTTTCGACCATTCTTAATAAGGAAGCATTCCTGAATCTCCACTACAACCAACGTGTCGGTCTGATCGCGAAAGCAAGAGCGTTCATGATGGCGGGAGAGAAGGGACATTCACCGCTATACACTGCGGCTGAGAAGAAACTCAAGAGCGCGGTGTTCATGCATGTCCTTGCCGATCACAAAGTCGGCATTTGGCTGGAGCGGATATTCAAGAAGAACGCTTCGGGGAAGAGGATGGAGGAATTCGTAAACGGCAGCGGATTCAACTCGCTCGGTCCGATGATCGACCGGTGGACGAAGGTGAAGTTCCGCTTCGACATGCTGAAGGATAAGGCCGGAAAACTGGATCAGGATTCGGCTGCGCGCGGACTAACCATCATGTCCGAACATCAGTTCCTGTCCATGCACTACACACAGAGGAAGCGATACGTCGAGGAATTGGACAGTCGCATCAACGGAACCGGAGACATCAACCAAGAACGTCCCGTCTTCATTCAGATCCGCCACGCGATGGACTTGAAAGACTGGGATGAAGCGGAAGAATTGATCAAAAAAGCGAAACTCATGCATCTGACCGAAAAAGAGCGCGGGCGCCTCAGTTCCATGGAACGTTTCACAGATGAGTTCAAGCCGAAGAAGAAAGAAGCAGCGAACGGCATGGATCTCACACAGGTTTGCAGAAGAATCGACAAGGTGGTGGAAGAGATCGGGGAGCACCACTCGGAGATGCAGCCGATGGTCAAGCGGCTGTTGAAAGGGCCTCACGCCAACCGTTCCATCAACCAACTCCGCTGGATGGCGTACAACGAACGATGGTGCGAACTCCACGGATTCTATAATTATGACATCGCCAAGTTCGGAGCAAGCAAAGAAAATGAAGACAAGACAAGGCAACTGGCGCTTCAGGGGAAAGACGTCGGACGACACAACAACCTCGGCTACACCACGGACGGAAGCCAGAATTACCTGCGAAAAACCGAGATCGTCCGACACAAAGCGACGTTCGAACACGTGAACGTCAATGACGGCTCTGCAACGCAGCAGATCGCGGAATGGTGCGAGCACGAGCAGAGCCCGAAGGATCTCTACTGGCGTACGCTGTGCTGCCACTCGGACGGGGAACCGAAACCAGCGAACTGGCATGACGACTGGTTCAAGAGACTGACCGAGCTACGCTCACTGACGA
>JAQTSK010000029.1 GCA_028711345.1 Candidatus Peribacteraceae bacterium | reverse complement strand
GGATCGGTTCAATACCGTCCCTGCACCCCGATCTTCCATCCCGGACGGAAATGTTCAATTTCCAATTTCCAATTTTCAAAAATATCCAATGTCCAATGTCCAAACTTATTGATGGCAGTCGTTTGGATCTTGAACATTGTTCATTGAGCCTTCATTGAAAATTGTAAAAATTGAACATTGAACAATGAGGGGCTTTGCGGGGAAGGCCTTTCTCATGCGAAATTGCCCTCTTGTCACCGTAGCGGCGATTCGAAAATCGCCGCGGTGGCTCACCTGATTCTCTCCCACCCTTCGACTCCCATGAACCACTCACTTCGTTCGGGTTCATGGTCGCTCAGGGCAAGCCCCCTCACTTAATCCGTTCCCACCCTTCGATTCGCTTCGCTCTCTCAGGGCAAGCCACTATCCTCACTTGATCCTCTCCCACCACAGTTTCCCGAGCGGAACGGGATCAGACAGCGTATCGGGGTTCTCCCTGATCGTCGCAGCGGCGAGGAAATCGAGGAGCATCCTGCGGGTCAAAGGGGTTGCCTTGCCGGGTTCGCCGTCGCGCCACGTGAGTGAGCCTTCGCCGAGGAGGGAGGTGAGGATGGCGAGACGGAGTGGTTCGGTCTTGAGTTCGGCTTCCTGCGGTGTCAGGAGTCCATCACGGACGGTGACGCCCAGGAGTGCGGAAGCGAAGAGATCAGCGGCTTCGGCGACGGAGAACGACTGGTGCGGCTTCTTCGTTTCCCCGAGGAGGAGATCGGGGGCGTAGGTGAAGAGGGAGAGATCGAAAGCGCGGATGTGATCCTGACTGCGGTAGAGGATGCGGGAGGCGAGGGTGGGGTTACGGGGAAGATCCGTCAGGCGGTCGCGGGAGACGCGGCTCTCCGGCGTGCCGGTGAGGCGGGGCGTGCCGCTGCGGACCTCTTCCGCCGTGTCGAGGGGGAGGCAGGAGAGAACCAAGAGGCTGCGGATCGTCTCTTCGATGCTCACGGGGTCGTCGGGCTTGAGCGGAACGTCCGCCGATGAAACGCCGAACTCGGCCGGATGGCGGGTGGCGGGGAGCAGCCAGAGCGTCCTGCCGTCCGCATTCTTGGTTCCGAGCGTCAGAATGCGGGTGACACCGTCGAAGAGTGCATCACCCGGGAGGAGATCGCTGAAGCGGATCGCGGTGCTGCGGTCCGGTGACGTTTCGAGGCAGGAATGCGGCGGGAGCGGCGGCAGGAGGGAGAGGAAGGCGGGAGCGGGTGCGGCGGCATGGAGCGACTCATCCTCCCAGTCGGCAACCGTGACGGGGATTTTCCCTGACGTGAAGGAAGCGCGAACCAGCAGCGTGAGGGCTTCGCGCGGGGTGAGCCCTCTGCCGGGAGAGAGGATCGCAGTGAAGCTGGGGGGCAGGATGCCGAGATCGTGCAACCGGAGAAAGACGGGCGAGAGGGCGTTCTCCGCCGTGAGATCGGAGGGGAGAGCGGCGGTGAGCGAGCGGGTGTCGTCCGCAGAGGGACGGAGAGCGGCCGCGAGCAACAGGAGCGCTTCCCTGCGGGTGAGGGGCGCCTGCAGATCGGCGGCGGGACCGCGGGAGGTTTGGCGTGCGAGAGGGAAGCCGCGGCTTAAGAGCGCGGCGAGTATGGGAGCATGGGGTGCCGTCGGCGTGAGATCGATGAAGGCATTCTCGGCGAGGGGCGCGCCGTCCAAGGGAATGCACTGGGTGCGCTGGAGGAGGGTCAGGAAGTCGCCGCGGGAGATGAGGGGCGACGTGAGGTGGACGGCGCGGAGAATCGGGAGACCGGACGAATCACGCAGGGCGGTGAGGAGAGACTCGCTGTCCGAAGTGCGGGAAGCGTCAGGAGTTCCTTCGATTGTGAGGCAGGGGCGGTAGCCCAGCAGATTCCTCGGACGGAAGCCGAAGGCAAGGGAGCGGGCATCATTGCTGCCGAGCACGATGCCGCCCGTCTCCGTGAGCGTCGTCGGTTTAAACCCCGTGAGGACGGAGGAACCCGTGTCGACTGCGACGGTATAGCCGGAAGCGGACGACGGCGAGAGGGACAGAGAGGCGTTGCCGGAGAAGTCGAGGTATACGGTTTCCAGCAGGTCCTGCCCGTCTGCGGTACTGCCGCGCACGGTGAGCTGCAATCCTGCGAAGGGATCGCCCGCTTCGTTGTCATTCCTGACCGCATCGCGGTTCAAGTCCTGGAACGCGGAGAGGGAGAGGATGGCGGGCGGGGGAGGAGGCGGGGGAGGAGGATCCTGATGGAGGACATTCCACGGCCAGCCGCCGCCGGAGGGAGAGGGATCGGGGTCAGGAGGAGAACCGCCTGCACCGCAGGCACTCAGCAAATCGTCGGTTGTGGTGTCGATGACGGAGACACCGATACTGTTGGAATTGTTTACATATAATTTGGTGCCTACGGCAGTAGAGAACATAGGCCATGAACCCACCCCGATTGTTTTGATCACTGCATCCGTTGCAGTGTCAACAACAGAAATATCTTCTGACATTGCATTAATCACATACATTTTTGTTCCAACAACAGTGGAAGAGTAATTGGAGCTTCCTACCGCAATGGTCGTTATCACAGAGTCTGAGGTCGTGTCGATGACGGAGACGTTATTGCTGCCTTGATTATTCACGTAGAGCTTCGTGCCGACGGCAGTGGAAAATAGTGGATATGACCCGACCGCAATGGTCGTTATAACAGAGTCTGAGGTCGTGTCGATGACGGAGACGTTATTGCTACCTTGATTATTCACGTAGAGCTTCGTGCCGACGGCAGTGGAAAATTGTGGATTTGTCCCGACCGCAATGGTCGTTATCACAGAGTCTGAGGTCGTGTCGATGACGGAGACGTTATTGCTGACTTGATTATTCACGTAGAGCTTCGTGCCGACGGCAGTGGAAAATTCGGGTCCTGCACCAACCGTGATAGTCAGTATCTCTATGTCCGATGTTGTATCGATGACGGAGACTGAATGGTCAGAGTTGTTACTCACGTAGAGCTTCGTGCCGACGGCAGTGGAAAATTGTGGATCTGACCCGACCGCAATGGTCGTTATCACAGAGTCTGAGGTCGTGTCGATGACGGAGACGTTATCGCTACCTTGATTATTCACGTAGAGCTTTGTGCCGACGGCAGTGGAAAATAGTGGATTTGTCCCGACCGCAATAGTCGTTATCACAGAGTCTGAGGTCGTGTCGATGACGGAGACAAAATGGTCTTGGTTGTTACTAACGTAGAGCTTCGTGCCGACGGCAACGGAATAATATGCGGGATATTGAGATGATATGGTGCATGCTTCAATTGTTTCAAGAGCTTGATAATTGAGCATTAAAATGTATGAACACAGAATAGCAACTGACAAGATCCTAAGATTGCTACGTTTTCTATTACAGCGATTCCTCTTCTGAATAAGGAATTTGATGCCATTAAGAAACGAAAATAATTTTCTCCGGCACGTTCGACAGTTTAGCCAGCATGCTATTTCGTTATCTGATATACGATCGTTGCTCATTTTGTATGTATGTGTGAATATAACTTAATTTTAGCAGAAACGTCATATTATCTCAATCACAGCCGTTCCCCAGTCACTGGTTCGTCATTTGTCATGAAGGTCGTGAAGTAACTCCTGAGTTCCGAAACTGTGACGACAGAGAATCGCCGATGATTTCGGTTTCACTGAGGCAGCCCTTATAATCGTACAAAACATTCTGCCGCTGCTCACTGGACAAAATGTCTTCAAACAGGGGACTAAAGATGCGATGTTGCATACCAAGAGAACCGATTGGTTTTCGAAAGCAAGTAACATCCATACAGAAGGTATCCGGGTGTTCGCTTTTCTGAATAAGACTGGAAAGCTTAGACAGTAATTCAAGAAGCTCAGATGATGGTTTCCTAAGGCATTTGCCGAAGAAGACATGAGATGATCCGACGACTGAAGCAAAATGAACGGGCTTTTTTTGCTGTGCGTGGAGGTGCTCCATGAGCATCTGGAGTTTGGTTGCGTGGACTAAATCCGTCAAACGATTGATAATGCGAAAGAGTTCGGGGTGCATTGCCATAGTACCGCGTAGCAGTGGCGTCGTGATGTCACCCTCTCCATAAGTGTAGGAGGATAGTCCTTGTGCCCCCAGAGCCACCGCTGGTTGGAAGAGGAATGGCGCAATTCCTGCTGCGGCAAGCCGGCGGAGGAACGCTTTTCGTGAAAGGGTGGGGTTCGTCGCTTCGTTGTTGTCCGGTGAGCAAGTGGATTCTTTTTTTCGACCTTTGTCTTTCGTACCGCGCACCGAGTCCATCCCGAGCAGTACTCCAGTAACCGTTTCCGCTACCAGAGGGAGACCGTCGTATGCGATAGCTTTTACTAAATTAGTCATCGTAGGTGGGAGATAATGGAACCGAGTTCCTTCCTTGAGTTTCTTAAGGAGCGGTCGATAATGTGGAGTGTCGAACCTTTGCTCCAAAGATGCCGAATAGGAATTAGGATCATCGGACAGTCCGATATCGAAGGAAATATCCTTCACATCCTGCGGAATGTCATCACACCGAACAGGATCAAGGTGATTCGTATGGATTACGGTAATAGTTCCACTAGTACCTTCATAAGTTTCCACCCTGCCCGGCTTTCCCTGTAACGTGAATGGACCCCCGTTATCGTTTTCCGCCCCACTGAGAAATGCGCCCGCACACAAAGCACCTGTTGAGGCAATTAATGTTTGAGTGAATTTCCGACGACTGCAATCATTATACGAAGGGACGGCACCCGATTGCCTGTTTCGTTTCTCAGAAGTCGCTCCTCGTTCACCAAGATGCTCCAGTGGCTCTGTGAGGCTTTTTTCTTGTTTGCCCCCGAGTGGAAGTCCTATTGACATAAGGAATGTTCTAATGAGTTTTTAAGAACCCAGTGCTTACAAACTTATGATTAGCGAATGAATATAAAACCCTTTTGAGTATCGCATAAATCTATAGCGAATGCAAGTGATTTTCTAACAAGACAGGGATAAATAGAACTTTATTTTTCTTGTGATCTTAAGGCATGCATAAGAATGCATTGTTGAAAATCATCCATCTCAAAATTATATTTTCTCCGGAATCAGCTCTTTTGGTATTTCATTTGGCAATTAACTCCTTCAAGATCTAAATGATTCAGGATTTTCTTGTCCCTCTGATCATGATTATTCGCACCCGCTTCTTCCTTGCAACGATTGCGCTCACCCTCGTTCAAATTCATTCCATTGCGTCTGCAGCATCCTTCGCTCCAAATCATACGCTATTGTCTCCCTCGGTGTTCGGCATCGCTGCCGAGGCCACGGAAGTCCCTGCACTGCGCACTCTTAAGACGGCAACATTCCGCCTTGCTAATGGGCAGTACGCCACGGTAGCCAATGGCAGCAGCCTCTTCACGCATGATGAGCAGGGGAATCTCGTGCCCGTTGACGACACTGGGGACAGAAATGAAGACTCTATTACTTTCAGTCGGCTTCCCGACGATGTCCGCATTACCTTCGATGCGCATCACCCAAGCTATGTTTTTCACCAGGGAGCACACTTCTTCCGTCTTTCGTTCCCCGGCGCCACGGATGCCATCTTCGACGGACAGAACAATGTCTCGTATCGTATCGCCGACAATGCACGCCTGACCTTCACTGTCCGCGGTTCTACGGTTCAGAAAGCCATAACTATCGACGGTCCCATCGACCCCGCCGTTCTCCGGTTCAAGATAACTCAGGATTCCGGCCTTGTTCAGCATTCCACACCTCAGCAGATTACCCTCTCAACTCCGGATGGTAACGTTCTGTTCCGCACAACACCTTTGGTTCTTCTGACTGTGTCAGGGGACGTGATTCCTCGCCCTGTCACGCTGCAATCGCTCGATGATGGCACGTACACTTACGCCTATGATCCGCATGGTCTCCCTTCTCCTTATATCATCGACCCGTCTGCCGAGACAAACGATGCGACGACGCTTCAGGGTGTTGCCTGGACCATCAACGGTACCACTGCAACTATCGATGTCCCTGATACATGGTTTAACATTGGTCAACTGGATGCAACAGGCTTTGGTTTCGATATTCCCGCCGCTGCCAGTATCAACGGCGTCAAGTTTGATGTAACTGAAAGCAGCATCGTAGGTGGCACCGATGTCTTTCTCGTTAAAAGTGGAGCCGTTTTTGGGACGGAGGGATATTACAACCTGGGATGGGGATCACAGACGTTCGGAAATGACAGTTATCTATGGGGTGCTGCATTGACTCCTAGTGATATCAATGAAAGTAGTTTTGGTCTTCGAATCAGCGGATATTCTGAAGGGCCGGCGGGTACACTCACTATCAGCGGCATACAGATGACCGTTTACTACACCCCTCCCCCTTCCGTTACCATCTCCTTCGCCGACGAAACTTCCCCGCAGGAAAGCGCCACATGCGGCGACGGAATGGCCGGCACCGGTGAAGGTCAGACCGTTACCGCCACTATCACCTATAGTGAAGACATGGTGGACGAGGAGGTTACTTCCGCCGACGTAACGGTTACCAACGGAACGAAAGGCACGTTCACCAAAATCAGCGAGACCGTCTATACCCTGGGTATCACCAGCTCTTCCAGCAACACGCTCATCATGGTAGATGTACCCGCCAATGGCGCACATAGTGTTGCGACCGGGCAATATAACACCGCTTCCGCAACGTTTTACATCCGCTGGGGAAACTATTCCAAACTTTGTCTGGTCGAATGCAGCGTGATTACGCTTCCGGCAGGCTACCGGGCAATCGATCAGACCACCGGAGAACCGCTCACGACGTTCGCATTCGGGAGCACAACAGGCGTCCGCGTGGAGAAAACAATCAACCATTCCCGCGTGGCGGATTTCACGGTGTCCGGCGCTTGGGGCAATATCAATTGCCAGTTATCCCTCTTCGCGCAGGAAGAAAACCTCCAGGAATTGGTGGCGAAATCGCTGGCGCACTTCGCGGATGATTATTACGTGACCGGCGGGACATACATACTTTACGTCCCTAAAATCGAGTCGCACACTACGCTGCGCGTCTGTTCAGGGAGGCAAGAATTGGGCTGCACCATCGACGATAATTGGAGCTTCACCGCCAATGAGGCGGGTACCATCACCCCGAAAGAAGGATTCGATACCACGGGCATCACGGTTGCTGTTGCGGGCGGCTACTGGAAGGTGAGTGGCCTCACGGGTACCAGCGCGCAAGGCGAAGGCGGAAGCGGCGGCGGTAGCAGTTCGTCGGTGCCATTCTTCCCGCTCTGGAGCATCCCCGTCATCGGCGTCATCGGGTGGTACGTGCTCAGGAGGGAGGGGTGGATACAGGCGTGACGGGTTTCTGGTTACTGGTTTCTGGTTACTGGTTTGTTGGAGGCAATGCATTTCATTCTTTATGCTGCCAACCAGAAACTAACAACCAGTAACCAAAAACCTATCGATCCCTCACCCTATCCCCAGCGCCGCGTGTGTGCCGGTGCGGAGCTGCTCGATCTCGCTCTCATTTCCTATACATCCTTGACGTCGGTGTGCAAGGCGGTCCCCGCCGCCGTCTTGGCGGGCAACACCACGGAGAACGTCGTGCCTTTCCCCTCGGTGCTGACGAATCCGATGCGTCCTCCTTGGGCTTCCACCGCTCCCTTCGCAACGAACAAGCCGAATCCGTTTCCATCCGCGGTATTCCGGACATTGCTCGCGCGGAACATCTTCCCGAAGATTTTGCTCTGCTCCGCATGCGGAATGCCGCACCCCGTATCCCCGATGTCGCAGAGCAGTTTGCCGCTTTTGTGCGAGACGTTGAGGGTGACCGTTCCTCCTTCCGGCGTGTACTTTACGGCGTTCGTCAGGAGATTTTCGACGGTCATCCGCGTGTAGCGCTTATCCAGAAGGACGGTTGGCAGTTGTGCGGGAATATTCAGCGTCAACGTGAGGTGTTTCTGATTGGCGGCGGGTCGGATGACATCCACCACTTCCTTGAAGAATGTATTCAAATCCAGCGGCTGGGGATCCAGCTTGATCCGTCCCAGCTGCACGCGGGACACGTCCAGAATCATGCCGACGAGATCGGCGAGATTCACCGCCATGCTTTGCATGGTATCCATGCATTCGCGCTGCTCCGTCGTCAGCTCGCCCGCATCCCCGTCCGACAGTGACTCCAGCGTCCACTTGATGGCGGTGATCGGTTTTGCCAGTTGGTGACTGACGATTCCGAGGAGTTCATCTTTCTGGCGGTCGAGGTCTTGGAGGACGCGCATTCTTTCATTCCAGAATCTGACTAGCACTAGAGTTAGTAACGAAAGTAATAGAACTAGGAATATTACAAACAAAATGAACGGCAAAAATGTGCTGCGTGTTCTGCTAATAAAATTGTCTGCGATTACATCAATACCTAAGACTGCAATTGAGTATCCATCTTTATCTAAAATTGGTGCATAGGCAGAAAGCTGAGAGGACCATTTATCAGTTTGAAGTTCAGTTTCGCTTGTTGGATTAAAGAATGCTTCATCTCGTAGCGATGGATAATCTTTAGCGTCAAAAATGTCTCCGGGAAGAGGAGCTAGCTCATCATCTGAAAGAGTTCCTTCATTTCGTTCTTCTTGCATCTCTCTTGAGTCCAGAGATTCTGCATCCATAACAAAAAATAGCTCATTCGGATCTCTTGCCTCTTTTGATCGAGCAAGAATATAGACGAATCGGATGTCTTCATTCGCATCTCTAGTTCTTGTCAGTTGACTGGCGAGGTGCTGTGAAGCGGGACTAGATACATCTTTAGAAAAGATTATCTCTGCAACCTCATCAGCGTTTATTTCAGCTGCTGCTGTGGCTGCTATTGCAATTATTCTTTCTTTCAGTCTCTCGATGAGTAGGTTCTGAGTGTAGAAGTACAAGATGAAAGTAATACCAGAGACAATTACTCCGCATGCAACGAGTACGAGCAAACTTCGTATGGTAGTGGTTTTATTTGAATATAATTGTTTTGATTCCATCTTGATATATTACTCTTTACAAGCCTCGAACGCAAGATTAGGAGACTAGCCAAACTCCTATAACCATAAGAATAATAACTATCATTTTTTGGGACAAGTTCTCAATGGTGATAATTTGCTCGATCTTCATCTTTGCCTTAAACCCGAGTGATAAAAGAAATGTAAAAGCCGGTATCGTTGTTTCCACTGCAGCTACCAATGAGGCATCTCCTAGTTTAATTGCAAGTTGCGCAGAACCAAGTGCAATAAGATTGGCGACTTCGATATACACAAAAAACCAAAAGTTTGATTTCAGTTTAGGCAAATTAGTTAGAACTGAGGCTCTTATCTTTGGGACTATCAGAGGTGAAAGACCGCTAAGGATAATTCCTGTTATCATTCCATATATAGCTATGAGATAGCTGATCTCTTTGTAGACAATTGTCATAATTAAATAAAGACATATTTGACCAAGTGTTGCAAGTATCATTAATCCGAGAGTATTTAGTCGAGTTTTGAAGTCGTAGTCGAGAAAGTAGATCCAGGTGGAAGCAATAATCAGAACGGCGATACCTATATAATGTGTTATTGAAAGGATATTCCCCAATAGATAATAACTAGCAAAAGGCAAAACCATCGGTGTGAAATTCCAGTAAGCAGCAACGATCCCTGCCTCGCTGTATGACAGTGCAGTAAAATAGAAGCTCTGGCTAATCTGTATTAAAACTCCGGCGACAATTGCATAAAGGAACCATTTTGTTCCAAGTGACTGCCATTCAATAAATGGCAGGAGCAAAGGAATGACAAGAAAAGCTACTAGAGTAGCGGCAGAACTAGTAATTATTCCAAACCATGGTTTTTCAAGAATGTTATCTACACAGTGTTCGTCCAAGACATGAACTGCCGCCCAGAATAACGGGGCAATAAGAGCAAAAAGTAGCCACATTAGTTTTATCCTACGAGATGCTTTAGTGGTTCTCAAGAAGCTTTACATCTATTATCGTGTGATTTTTCCTAGATCTACGTCAAGTCCTAGTAGGGCAACTGGATTATTGCTTGCATCGAGAATAGGGGTTGCTCCTGAAACAATTCTTCCCCATTTATCAATAGTAGTATTGTAGTTTGGTTTATTTAAGGCACTTCTAAATAAGCCGGTGTAATCAAAATATCTCATCCCCGGATACACATTTTCGTTCTCCTGCGTGAAAGGACCTGTGTCATTGATGTCATACTTCATCAGGAATGGCAGATCGAAATTGGAGTCAGCGTCGGCGACGAATTCAAACATTCCTGCATCATCCACCGGACGAAAGATGTAAGCGAATTTGATCTCCGAATTTTTGTTTCGGATGTCATTCAGCTTCCGGAACACCCGCTGGTATGCATCGTAGTGCATATCTCTCGCGAAGCGCAGCTGGGAGAGATCGGCTGGATCAAACTCAGTTGCAGCCGTTGTCGCGATGGCCACGAGGCGTTTTCCCGTCTGTTCAATCAAGATGTGATGAGTGTACTGCCGGAAGCCGAAGAACATCAGCAGAGCACAGAGGATAGGAATGCCCATCCAGAGGAAGATCTTCGCCATGTTCCGTTGCATGATTCTCCAGCATTCCTGCACCAATGAGCGGTTGACGGCGGCGAATCGGACGAGAGTGAAGAGGAGAAAGCCGCAGACGAAGATGATCAACGGAATGAATGAGCGCAGCGCGAGCTTATCCATTTCCGACGCGGGCATATCCACGCCCAGAAGTGCGACGGTCGTGCCTGTGGCATCTTTCACCGGTGCGGCTCCGGAGATGAACGTGCCCCACTGGTCGGAGGACGGTGAATGGTCGGCAAACGGCCTCACGAAGCCCTCGGCCATCTCCGGTACGGTCGAGATGTTGTACAGGTCTCCCGGTGCGCTGAGAGCATCCGCACTGTCGATGATGCCGTCCGCGTTGAGATCGCGCTTCTGTGTCGGGTACAGTGAATCTGCGTCCGCCACGAATGCGAGCGTCGCGGGATCGTCGGTTTTCCGCATCAGGTAGGCATACTTGATGTCGGGATGACTTCTGCGGATCAGGTTCAGCGTCGCGATGAGTTTGGCGTAAGCGGGGTTGGAGATATCTTCGGGGCGTTGTACGACAGCGATGTCATCGGCTTCGAAATGAACCGCACCGGCAGTTGCTATAGCCATGACTGTCCCGCGCATCCGCTCCAGATTCATCGTCCGTGCGTTCAGAGCGAGCCCCGTCGTCAGCGCTCCGGAAAGAATGCCGAACACGATGAGTGCGCCGATGCTTTTCTTGCTGAGGAAAAATTCCCGGAAGCTTGAGAGGATGCGGGTCTTCGCAGGGATGATGCCGGTCGCCGCCTGCGGGGGCTGCGCCGTCTGGGAGTGTACGGGTGGAGCGGAGTACCGGCTCCACGTCTGCTCGAATGCCGCTCGTTCCGCCTGCGCCAGCTCCGGATAGCGGATGAAGCATGCCGAGAGCTCCTGCACATTGATGCAGGCAACCGTGCTGCCGACGGTCGTTTTCTCGAAGGAGAGGGGGAACTCCGCGGGGGGAATGAGGAGTGTCTTGCGGTATTCGAAGTGATCCCGTGACTGAAACCGTCGTGCGAGGGTCGTATCGGGAGCGATGACTCTCTGGAAAATCTTCCGGTACTGCCGTTTGCGGAAGCACGAGACACGGCACGCCCGGAGAGGGTCGTCCTCCGCCGTCGTCAGGATGGGCGAGATCGTCAGAAATTCGCCGCCGCTCTCCAGCAATTTTCGGTACGCCTGTTCCATGCCGTCCGGTCCGTGGAAGTACTCCATGTCCGGTCGGTCACGGTCCACTTTCAGCGTCGAGAGAAACTGCTGGAAACTCTGATGCTGCCGCTCCATGGAGGCCTGCTTCTGCTCCATGTCCTGATGCATCCAGCGCCGGATGGTATCCAGCGATCGGATGCCGTAGCGGGGTTGTCCGTTGATGATGCTCCGTTCCACGATTCTCTTCCCCATCAGTTTCTTGACGGACTGATCCAACACGCCGGTGGATTTTCCCGTTTTGTTGGCAAGCTCCCGCACCGTCAGCGTTTCCGACTCGACCAAGTGCCGGAGAACCAGCAGTTCCGTCGCCGAGAATCCGGCTTCGCGGAGGGAATGTTCGATGCCGGAAGGGAGTGAAGAATTCATAGAATACGTCACTCTACGTTGTTCCAATCATCAGTCAAGAAGCCTTCTCATTGTGTGCGTCTCCGTTGCCGGAGGAACGTATCGATGAAGCGGCATCAACAAGCCCTGAAATGACAGTGGGCGTTCTGACACCCTCCCGTCTGTCCCGTAGAGGCGCGGAACAGCTTTTTCGTCAGCGGGAAGCCCTTGTTCATCCTTCAATCCATTGTTCTTCCCTGAGTCGCTGCAGGTCCTTCTCGAACGTGATCATTCCCTCATCCCTGCTCGTCTGGATGACGGACGGCAGTTCCGCGATCCTGTTCTCGCGGATGATGTTGGACACTGCGGGATTCAAGACCAGTATTTCCCGATTGGCGATGCGTCCGCCGCCCTTCTTCGGCATCAGACGTTGCGCCACGATGCCCCGCAGCATGAGGGAAAGCTGTGAGCGGACCTGCGCCTGCTGATGGGGCGGGAAGACATCGATGATGCGGTCGATGGTCTGTGCGGCGTTCGGCGTGTGCAGCGTGGCGAGCACCAGATGTCCCGTCTCCGCCAACGTGAGCGCCAAGGCGATGCTTTCCAAATCCCGCATCTCCCCGACCATCACGATGTCCGGATCCTGCCGCAGGATGTGCTTGAGCCCTTCCGGAAATGAGTGGAAGTCCGTCCCCAGTTCACGTTGCTGGATGATGCCTTTGCCGGCGGGAATCCGGAATTCCACGGGGTCTTCCAGTGTGATGACGTTCAGGGCTTCGCGGGACAGCCGATCGCCGATGAGTGACGCGAGCGACGTGGACTTGCCCGTTCCCGTGGGTCCGGTGAACAGGAGCAAGCCGTTTCTGCTCCGGGAGAGTTCGATGACGATGGAGGGCATGTTCAGATCCTTGAGCGAGGGAACCGTGCCCGGAATGAGTCGTGCCGCGAAGGCGGGCTGACCGCTGACGATGGAGCAGTTGATGCGAAACCGTGTGCCGTCCTTGATCACGAAGGAGCAATCCAGATCCTGTTCCCGTCCGAACCGTTCCAATTGAGCGTCGGTGAGGAATGTGTGGAGAAGCCCGGTGATCTGCGCCGCGGTCATCACGGTCCGGTTCAGCGGTCGCAAGACGCCGTCGATCCGGAGCATCACGGGGTAGTCGACAACGACGTGGAGGTCCGACGCCCTCTGCATCACCGCTTCTTCCCAGATGGATGTTGTTGACTGTATCACGGAAATATTATATCACGATTTTGTTTTTCGGAAAAGGTCTCTGCGAGGTTCACGTGAAATTTACCGGGTGTAAAGGGAGAACTATGTAACTCGTCACTGATTCTGTGAAACAGCATTCGCGCATTGTTGTGGCATGGTCGTCCCGACCATGGTGACACGGGCATCCTGCCCGTGACCGAAGGCGCATGCATGACCGCGACGGTCATGTCACCATGCGCGAGGACGCGCATGCCACAGCGTTCATACGTCATCGTCAGTGACGGGTTACAGAACTATGTAACGTACGGAACCTCTGAAAACTGCAGATGAATAAGGTGGCATCGGCTTCAAGCCGATGGTGGCACGGGAATCGTTGCCGTGATCTCGCATGGGCACTAAACCAACGGAACCACGCCACGACACAAGTTGCAGGCTCAGTGACCGGTTACTGAGAAAAACCCAAGAAACTACGGGCATGATTAAGGTGATATGTGGTCGTTAGTGAGCTGTCGGTTATTAGTGTCATGTCTCATCGGTCCTGAACGTGCGTTTCGCCCTGTATCATGCGAAATATTCGATAGGTCGAAACGAAAGTCCGGCAGAGTGGAACATCCGCTTTCCCATCGACGGGATTCCGGACGATTCGGGAGAATGCGCAAGAGGCCATGGCAGGGTCGTTGCGGTACCTATTGACCGGAACGATGATACTTGCTGCTTAACTGAACTTATGTTACAATGATTGACAGTTGGTAACAAAAAAACATAATCAATGATAAAGCAAACACTCCCATCGGTCGAGGAACTGACGAATCTCATCGACGATGCGATGGCGGGCGGATGCCATCCTTCGGTGGTGCAGCGCTTGTCGGTGTTGCGCTATTTCGTGCAGTACCGTCCCACGGTCTTGGAGTTGTGCAGACATTTCGGCATCTCCCGCAGCACGTTTCATCGCTGGATCGAACGCTTCGATCCCACGGACATCCTCTCGCTCATGGACAGATCGCAGGACGCGCACGGGGATACGCCGTCGACCGTTTCCTCCGAAGCCGTTGATCTGATCCGGCGATACCGGCAGGAAGCTCCGTTGCTCGGCAAGGAACGGATCGCATCGTTCCTCCGTCAGCAGCACGGCATCGTGATCTCCGCTTCCACGGTCGGCAGAGTGATCGATCGGGAATGTCTCTATTTCGCCGAAACTCCCTTGCATTGGAAAAAGCGTATCGAGCACGGAACAGGGGAGTACATCCTGCCCCCTGATCTGTCCGCGGTGACACCGCCCATCCATCCTTCGCAGCCGCCCTCACAACCCGTCGCGCTCGTTACTGAGCCGTTGTTGCCGTCGCAACCCGCCGGTCCGATCGTGCATGTGCATGTGCCGGATGCCGGAGCGTCACGCGTCGTCTTTTCCGGATTCGCGAAGTTCATCGTTCTGACGAGCCTGCTGATCAACATCGTTTTCATCGCGATGCTCTTCGGCATGGCGCTCTTCGAAAGCTCCACGAGATCGGCGGGTCCGCGGATGGACGCGGCGACGATGCCGACAGACGGACAGTCGATCCAGAAACTGCATGGCGCTCCCTCCACCGTCTTCTTCCCTGAATGAGAATCTCCTTCCGTCAGCATCGGCAATGGCGCGAAGCGATCAGCGATTCCACTTCGCCAAGGCTACGCGGGACAAGTCTGCGATCCCGCTCCGCCCAGCCTTCGCTTCAGCTACGGTCGGCAGGCAAGGCTACGCGGGACAAGTCTGCGATCAGCATGATGCTGTCCGCACGGCTGATCATGGTGTGTATCATCTTTGTTTGCTTGTTTGTCACGGCAAAAGCCAGCGCGGCCACCGGCATTTACCGCCCCATCAACTATCAGGGAAAGATCACGAACTCCGGCGGCATCGCCGTTCAGAACGGTCGGTACAACATGCGCTTCAGGATATTCAGTACGCTGACGGGCGGGAATCCTCTCTGGACAGAGACGTGGGACGACTCGACGACGCAGGTGACGCTCACCGGCGGGCTCTTCTCCATCGCCCTCGGCACGCAGACGGCGATGACGGGCAGCGTCAATTTCAACACCGATTCGCTGTATCTGCAGGTGGAGTACGATCCCGTGAATGACGATACCTATCCGGAGATCTTCCATCCGCGCCGTCGCTTCGGCTCGGTGCCGTTCGCGCACAATGCGAACATGCTCGACGGTTTGGATGCGACGCAGTTTTTGCGATCGGATGCGGATGCGACCGCCAGCGGGACGCTGACCGTCCGTCCGCGTGACGCGTCCAAGATCGGGCTTGATCTCCTCAGCAATGCCGGCATTCCCGCTCTGGCCGCCTTGAAGATTTCCACGCAAGGTGCGAATCACATCATCTTCGGGTCCGGTGGCACGAATTACGATACGAATCTGTACCGTTCGTCCGCAGGCGTTCTCAGGACGGATGGATCATTCGTTGCGGGCGGAACGTTATCCGGCAGGAATCTTGTCGTATCGGGAAATGCCGGTCTCTCCGGATCTCTCGTCGTTCTCAACACCATCACCGCACGCGGCACCTACTCCGGCTCGGTGGTTCACGCAGAGAAATCACTCTCCTCATCCGGTTCCCTCGTCTGGGAAGGTTCCGCTTCCGGCGCTTCCCTCTGGGCGTCCAACATCTCCGGCGCCGGTCTCACCAACTGCGACCCGACGACCGGCAAGCTGATCTGGAACAACGGACGCTTCCAGTGCGGCACCGACGGCGGGGGGGAGGGGAGCGGGCTCTCCTACGACGCTGCCGCAGGCATCTTCGTCAAGAAGAGCGGCGACACCATGACGGGCGCGCTCACGATCAACCTGACGTCCGGCTACCTCGGTCTCAGGGTCTTGCAGATGATGTCGGGCGCAGTGATACATGCGGAAAAATCGCTGACGTCGTCCGGACTCATCATGGTCACGCAGCGCACTGCTCAGGGCTCCGGAGCGTTGGTAGTCAATCAGGCGGCCGGTTCCACGGGTGCGTACATCCGCGGCGGCGGCACGACCGGCGGCAATTCGCCTCTTCTCGTTCTGGACAGTTCCTCCATCGAACCCGCGAAGAATCCGCACATCCTGTTCGGCTACAACGGCACGTTCGATGCGTCGCTCTTCCGATCGTCCGCGAGAACCCTTACATCCTCCGGCAATCTGGTCGTCAGCAATTCCTTCGCATTCAAAATGCGCCCCGCAACCGGCGCCAACAATTACATCTGCTACACCGCCACGGGCGCGCTCGGCACCTGCTCCTCCAGCATCCGGTACAAGGAGAATGTGCAGGATCTGGGACTGGGACTGGAGACCATCCGTCGCATGCGTCCGGTCACGTTCCGGTACAAGAGCGACGGCACCGTCGATCTCGGGTTCGTCGCGGAGGAGGTGGCGGCGGTCAATCCGCTCATGGCCTTCTACGAGAATGGCATTGTCGAAGGCGTCAAATATTCCCAGATCACCGCGGTGCTCACCAATGCCGTGCAGGCGCTCGACGTCCGGACGCTCGGCATCACCAATGATTCCGGCACCGTGCTCCATGCGCGCGATCTTCTCTCATCGTCCGGCGGTCTCGTCATCAACGGGTTCGGTACCTTCGGCAGCGGCATCCTGCTCGATACGACGTACACCAACGGTGATGCGAACGTGCTGGAGATCCGGTCTGCGGTCCATGGAACGGGCACGACCGTCTTCCGTGTGAACGCCTCCGGTTCCGTGTACACGGCGGGCACGTTCAACGCCCGCGGCGCGGACTACGCCGAGTGGTTTACATACAGCGGTCAGCAGGAAATATTCCTTGCCCCCGGAGAGGCGGTGTGTCTCGATACGACAGCATCCAATGCCGTCCGTCGCTGTGAGCGGAGCGGGGACAACAACATCATCGGTATCGTTTCGACCAATCCGGCGTTCATCGGCAACGTCGTCGACGGCGCGCATGAAGATCCGACAGTGAGGCACGTGCTCGTGGGTCTCATCGGACAGGTGCCGGCCAAGGCGATGATTGAAGCGGAGGAAGGAGGGGCCGATGGAACCGGGGTGATCAGACCCGGGGACGCGCTGGCTGCGGCGTCCGTTGCCGGATATGTGCGCAAAGCAAAGGCCGGAGAGAGCACGGTCGGTGTCGCATTGGAACCGCTCGCGGCGGGGCAGGGAGTGATCAACATCCTGATCTCCCGCCGGAATCAGTCGTTCACCGTCGAAGCCGTTGAGCAGAAAGTCGCCGACTCCATCGCTTCCATGAACATTCAGGACCGGATCGAGTCCGGCATGAGGGAAAGTCTTGCGGCGTTCGATCTGACGCCGACCGTCCGAAGCGAACTGGATGCGCAGATCACCGCATTGAACCTTGCCGCTCTCGTGGATGAGTCGGTGCGACGGCATTTGTCCGGCGCCCTCATTGCTGTTCCGCAAGTTCCGGAGGTCACGGATGCGCTGGTGGACGAACTCCGCGCCAGGCTGAAGATCGGCACCGGAACCGTGATCGTCGATCCGGCCCTGACTGCAGCCATCGCCGCATTGCGTGCAGATGTCGAGGTTCTCCGTCAGACGCTCACCGGTTCGGATCTTCACGGAGAAACAGCGACGGTCGGTGATCTGACCGTGCAGCGTTCGCTGACGATTTCCGGAGCCGTGATCCTGTCGACCGGCTCCACGTTCCGCATCGGATCGGGCTTTGAAATGGGCTCTCTGCAGTTCTCCGGTACGGGCGTGACCATCGGATCACTCACGGCTTCTGGCGCTCTCCGCGTCGTCGGTCCGATCACCATCGAAGGATTCGCGACATTCCTCGGCGATGTCCGGATCGCGGGGCAACTCATCCTCAGCAATCGTCAGGCGGGTTTCGCGGTGATTCCGGAGACCGGCAGTTCCGTGACGGTCCGGTTCGATTTGCCCATGATCGCCACGCCCATCGTCACCGCCACGCCGGATGTGCCCACACTCTTCGGCGTGAGCAAAGTCACCGCGACCGGATTCGTGATCCGCATCGCGGCGCCGGCGACGGAGAAAATCACCTTCTCGTTCATCGCGCTGGCGGCGGACGCACCGCGCACCACGATGGGAACCGGTGCATTCCTCCTCGCAGGCGGTCTCATGCCGTTCCCGGTCAATGCGAAGCACCAGCCGTTCTCCATGACGGATCCGGTCTGGACGGCGTGTGTGCAGGGTCGTCAGACGCTGGATTCCCTCGGCATTCCCTTGAACTGCAACCGGTACCATGACGGTCCCGTCTGGGAGCATCCCGATCTCCTCGTGAGCTTCACGTGGAACCCGAACCACGATCCTCCGCTGTTCTCCCTGCCGGAGGGCTATCAGGCGGTCGTCGTCGATGACGGTCTGGGGGACGGGCAGACGGAGACGCAGAGTGAAGTGACGCACGCAGCTGCCTTGGAGACGGGGACCGGGTCAGAGACCGGGTCCGGCACGACTCTCGATCCTTCGACCGGATCGGGCATGATACTCGATCCTTCGACCGGATCAGGTGAGACGCTTCCGCCGGAAACTGGTTCCGGTGACACGGCTCCTCCCGATATGTCTCCCTATCAGGATGACCCGCCGGCTGACGATACGACGACGGATCCTTCCATTCAGGAGGAGGTGACTCCTGATCCCGTTCCTGCGGCGGAAGACCCTGCAACGCCCGTCGTTCCTCCGGTCGAGGAACCGGTCTCCGAGCCTCCGCCTTCGGAGGTGGAAATTCCGGATGCACTTCCCGTCGAGGCGCCGTCCGCCGAGGAGGAGGTCGTCGTCGTTCCCGTCGGGAATCAGCTGCCTGCTCCCGCACCATTGCCTGCGCCATGATTGTCATGATGAATGGATGAGCTTGATGATTGAACTGGCGACCTCGGAGGGAATCATGGAAATCCCGTAATCCTTTTTATACGAAATTAACCTGATTCGAATTTTTTATCTCCGCAGCGGCGATTCGAAAATCGCCGCCGCCGCGGTTTTCGCCCTTCGAATTCCTCAGGGCGACCTGAGCTTGTCGAAGGTCGAACCGCAGCTACGGTAACATTCAAATTTCTCTCGTAGTAATCACGGTTCAGAGAGTTGGCGGATCACCGCAGCAGGCGACGTTTCCTGTGGATCTTTTCATGTTCCAGCAGCCACATTTTTCTCCTGATTCCTCCGTTGTATCCGCCGATTCCATTCGATCCCACGACGCGGTGGCAGGGAATGAGGATGGGCAGGGGATTGGCACCGCAGGCTCCGCCGACTGCACGGATTGCCTTCGGATTGCCGATTGCCTTGGCAATGTCGCCGTAGGTTCTTGTTTCCCCGAATGGGATCGCCTGCATCGCTTTGTAGACCTGGAGCCGGAACGCCGTTCCGGTTGCTTCCATTGGAACGGAGAATTTGATTCTCTCGCCTTTGAAATATTCGGTAAGTTCTTGTATGCATCGGCTTTCAGGAGGTTTGGGTTTCGATGTTGTATTTTTCTTTGAGCCGAAATCGATTCGATTGATCGACTGATCCGTGCCGGTGATCGTGAGAGGGCCGATGGGAGAGGGAAGAACAGTCATGAACGTTGTGACGGCCGGAGGACGGAGATGTTTCCGGTGGTGGGGACGGTGTGATGGACGGGAGGATTCCGAGGAAACCGAAGAGTCCGAAGAGTCCGAGGAACAGCAATATCGGCTCAAGTTGGATGGTTCGTCGGACTCTTCGGTATCCTCGGACTCGTCGGTTTCCTTTCAGCTTAAGCGCGGTTTCAGCAGTACTATTTCTCTTCCGACAAATTGATCATTCCTCCGGTAAATCTGGCTGAAGTGGCCGGGGATGGAGGGATCGGTGTGGGGCGGCAGAACGGGGGTAAATTTCAGCTCGTTCACGGCCTGCCAGACTTTCTCCAGATGGATCATCCGCTTCTGCGCGTACCAGATGGGGAGCGTCATGACGACCGGAACGCCGGGGAGAGTGGCGGCGCAGTTCTTGAGGAACGCGATGGTCAGATCGTCCGCTTTCTTCCGCAGATTCTCCACGTCCTTGATGTTCGGGCGATCGGAGAGCGCGGGACCGAGTGATCCTTCTGTGACGATGACATCCGGCTTGTCTTTGAGCTCGAACGGCTTCGTCGCATCCTGCTTCCAGACCTCTGACGACGGGTCTTTCTTGCTCATCTTGTAAGTCTTGCGCGCCCACTCGAGGTTCTTCGTCGTCCCGTTCACCGCTTTCAGGCTGACGTCGGAGGCGAGTGTGGATTGACCGCGGAGGAGAGCTTCCAATGGGATGACGCCGGTACCGCAGAAGGGGTCGAAGACAGTAAGTTTCTGGTTTCTGGTTTCTGGTTTCTGGTTGTTGCCGACCAAGTAAGATCCGAAATTCAGCAAGATCTGCGCCAGCTTTGGCGGCAGCAATCCCACAGTCGTATCCCGCACCGGCTTCTCGATGTCCCTGAGTGTGTACGCCTTCACGTCCTGTGCGGCCACCGTCCTGCCGATCCACAGATTCTCTTTGTCTGCGAGGACGACGAGCTCGCAGCCGGATTTGGGATCCAGCAGTCCTTCGTCATGCAGCTGAATGGGTTTCGGGGGATTGCCCGGTCCGCCGACGTAGCGGCAGGGGATGCCGTGAGACTTGAGGTGCTGCTTGCACTCCTTGAACAGCGCATTCGCCCGCTTCGGCGACACGCCGACGAGCCGGAACGAAAACACCGCCTTGCCTTTCACTCCCTTCAGTTCGGTCTGCAGGAGGACGGGGAGATCGTCGATCCCGACGGCGCTCTCGCCCGTGATGCGCTTGGCGATCATGATCGTTCCGCCGAGACGGTTTAGGAACGCCTGATCGATTTCTTTCTCTGTCTCAAAAGAATAGAACTGCCCGCCGAAGCGGTGACTGGGACTGAAGTCGGGCAGCAGAGCCGAAAGCTCCGCAACCGAAATGGCGGGGTGGATTCCGAGGAGAGCGCTGTAGGAGTGCATGGCGGACAGGATAGAGGGAGGAGTGACCAATTGCCAGGTTGCCTCTCGATCTGCACTTGCCGAGTTTATGCTTGAACATTACGCAGCTATCGCCTGCACGGTTCCCTCATCTTCCACCGAGAGTACTTTCGGTTCTGCTTGAAGATCATTAATTTCGACTTCGATATCGAAGACTCCCAAGCCTCCGGCCAGTCTTCCCGTCGTCTGATCCGCCTGCACTTTGTACGCAGCCAGGAAGTCTGCTTCAGCTATTTCGATCCCCGCAGCTTTCAGTGCAGGTAGAACCTTCGTTCTGAAGAGATACGCCGGCAATCCCTCATGGACGACGAAACCTTGGACGCCGTCCTTGCATGGTTTGAACGTAGCCACGGGAGAGTTTTCGTCCTGAATGCCTCCCTTCATCTTGATGCGGAAGACGACCTTTTCTTTGTGGTCAGCTTCTTCCAGCACTTCTTTCTTAACGGAATCGGGTTTGCTCTTCTGACGGATAATCACTGCTTTCAGCATATCTGTGATCAATTGCTTGTCCGTGCCGTATTGTTCCGGGAAAGCGAGCATCTTCTTGATGTGTCCACAGCCTAAATGTTGGATGAGCTGATCGATGGCTTGGTTATCCGATACATCGTTATGCCATTTTGGTTGATAGGCACCTTCTTTGTGTGAATGGTCGCCCACAGCTGCTTTTAAATCGTGCTCACCATGTTTATCTGTGTGTAGGTAGAGGATACCCGGATATGCATCCACAAATTTCTGTACTTCAGAGAAAGGAATCGATTGCTTGTTTCTCTGTTTCCAGAGAGCCGTCAACCCGGCAGCCATCATGCCGAGACTGCCGCCAAACGTTCCGAGAATCTCGTGTGTGCACCGCCCGTCCACGCAACATTCACACTGCCCCTGATGTGCTTCGACATCCCCCAACCGATCCGCATGCATGCGACCGGGAAGAGTGGCTTCTACTGATTTTTTATCCTGCAATGCGTCAGGTTTTCTGGGGGTTTTCTTTTGAGTCTCAGCGGGTGCAGGCGTTGGAGAATCTTCGTTATGATCGGGTGTATTCATGCCCATAGCAGATGAAGGGGAAGCGGAAGTAATTACTGCGACTGCTGCTGTGAGACGCTCAAGAAATTTGCGCCGCGTTATGTTTGTACCATTTTCAGTTGCTATTTGCAATCGGTCGGAAGCTGCCTTTGGGGTAGGGCTTTCTTGTCGCATCGGATGGAGATGAGGGGAGTTCCACATAGAAAAAAGTTGGCTACTTTTCTAATAGATCCTTCCCTGAGAGTCAAGGGTCGTCCACAGATCTGATTCTTTGATCGTGGCTCAGAGACCTTGGAGGACAACCGCAAATGTATTCGCCATTGTTGCGCAGAGTCAGTGACGCGCTCTGGGAATCGATCACTGAGTCTGCGCGACAAAGGCGAATGAATTCGCAGTTCTTGTCGTCCGTTAGCCGCGGAATTAATTCCGCGGCTAACGGACGAATGCGGGGCGGAATCTTTTCCGGTCTTGTTAAGAAAGCTTGCATTGGGTCAGTGACGTTTTACCCGGCGAAGTAACTGCTTACTGACGTTGCGCACGTCAAGCAATGCATCGTTCCTTGATGCTGCTTCTTCCGCATGTCACCCCCACCCCTAGCCCCTCCCCCGGATCCCTGCGGGGATTGCCGGGGGAGGGGAACCGGCATTGAAGCATTTGCTCCTCCCCTCTCCCGGCTGCTCGCCGACGCGAGCCCGGGAGAGGGGTCGGGGGAGAGGGCGCACGGTGCAGAGTCAGTGACGGGTCCGCGCTCCGGTAACTGCTCACTGACTCTGCAGTTTTCCACTTCAACTTGACTGTTTTGACCGGAGAAACATTTGCTCTTCTATGGCATCACCCTGCGATTCTCCTCATATTTTCTGCTTTGGAAGACGTACGAAGA
>JAQTSK010000078.1 GCA_028711345.1 Candidatus Peribacteraceae bacterium | reverse complement strand
AACGAAGAAGAGAGGATTGCAAAGGTAGTGGCAGAAAGCCCTGGGAGAAGAGTCTCTTCTTCTTCATTCACACTACGCCCGATGAAGCATGTTCAAAGGAGCGTGTGTTCTTTATACGGGAGAAGGGTAGGGGATGAGGCGGAAAAGAGAAACTTCTCCATCTTCTCCAGCGCCTGCGGCAGATGTTTAAGGATATCCTCATTCTTCAGTCGGAGAACCGGAATATTGTGATCGTTCATTATTGCTTCCGTGCGCTCTGCATCTCCATTGGCAGTAAAATCATGAATCGGTCCATCCAATTCAATGATCAATGCAGGATTCGTTCAGAGAAAATCCACGACAAACCGACCAACCGGCACCTGTCTTCTGAATTTCAGTCCTTGAAATTTCCGATTCCGGACAACATTCCACAGAATTACCTCGGCGGGCGTTGATCGTTTTCGCAGATCTTGGGCATGACGAACCGCATGCGGCAGAGGGTGCTTGAAAGACATAACGGAAGAATAGTACATATCAATATCTATGATCCAACATTACCCCGCCAAAGAATCATGTGATCCAAACCAACAACCAGAAACCTGTTCTCATTTCGATCAATAATTCGACATATCTGTGTTATCATTACCGCATATGACCCACCCCTCCCTCTCCACATTCGATCTGCAGGTGAAGAACGTCCTCGATCATCTCCATCAGGAATTCGGCAAACTCCAGACCGGCAGAGCCAATGCTTCCATCGTTGAGCATGTGTATGTCGACGCCTACGGACAGAAGATGGAACTGAAGGCCGTGGCGAGCATCGGCGTGTCGGATGCACGGTCGATCGTCATCCAGCCGTGGGATCGTTCCGTGTTGGCGGCGGTGGAGAAGGCCATTCTGCAAGCCAATCTGGGTGTCTCACCCGTGAATGACGGTATCGTGATCCGACTCAACTTTCCGGCGATGACCGAGGAACGTCGTCTGCAGATCACGAAAATCGTCAAACAGCTCGCCGAGCAGGCGAAGATCCAGATCCGCAAAGATCGTCAGGAAACGCACGATGCCATCAAAGAAATTCCGGAAGAGGACGAGAAGGAGCGTCTCCAGAAGGAATTGCAGCGGCTCGTGGATGAAGCGAACAAGAAGGTGGATGAGAGCGCCAAGAAGAAGGAGGCGGAGGTGATGACAGTATGAGGAAGAAGCGGTTGATCTGTTTGATTCTATTCCATGGAAGTTAATGGTTTGTGGTTTCTGGTTTTTGGTTGGACGTTGACTGTGAACCGGTAACCAAAAACTAGAAACCAGAAACCCATCCCTGCTATTCTCTTCCCATGCACAAATCTTTGCCCAAACCCCTCATCGCCGTTCCCAGTTTTCCCGGTTCCAACGGTGAAGTGGACAATATCCGGACACTCAAGCGCTGCGGGTTCGATTGCTTCGTCTTCCGGTGGAACGATTCCCTCGAGAAACTGAAAGATGTGGACGGTTACTTCTTCGGAGCCGGATTCAGCTATGAAGATCGCGGGCGGTCGGGCATGGTTGCGGCGCGTGATCCCTTGTTCCGCTTCATGGCCGAGGAAGCCGAGCGCGGGAAGGTGATCGTCGGCAATTGCAATGGAGCACAAGTACTGATTGAAAGTGGGCTGATTCCACTCGGCGATGGCCTCAAGATGTGTCTGGCACGCAATGCCATCCGCGGCAGCGACAACTCATGGCGCTCCCCCGGTTTTCTGAATGAATGGGTGTGGATCAAGCCGGTGTGTGCGGAAGATCGATGTGCGACGTCCGGCTGGAAAGGCACGATGCATATCCCCATCGCACATGGCGAAGGCCGTTTCGTCACGCGGGATCCGGATTTGATCGCTGCGTTGAAAGACGACGACCAGATCGCGTTCGCGTACTGCACGGAGAACGGGGAGATCTCCGCCGATCCGTCCGTGACGCCCAACGGCTCGACGATGGGAATCGCGGGGATTTGCAACAAAGCCGGCAATGTCGTTGCCCTCATGCCTCATCCGGAGCGGACGCCATTAGGTGATCCGTATTTCCTCTCAATCAAACGGTGGATTGCATCGAAGAAAGATGCGGGTCTACTGACCCGCGGGGAAAGGCAAAAGGGCAAAAGGGCAAAAGGGCAAAACGAAATAGGCGGATCTCCGATTGTTGTCTCGAATCGTGAACCCATGCCGGTCGAGATCTTTATCGACACGATCATCACGAACAACGAGGAGCGGACGGTGGAGCAGGCTGCGCGCAGAATCGAGCCGACGGTTCGTTTGAAGCAGTACAAGTACGTCGGTTTGAAGAGTGATTGTGCACGTGAATTACTGTCGTCACTTTCGTTTTTCAATCCGCACAAGGAATTGGCTTTCGTCCGCCAAAACGGAAAAATACACTCGTGGGATTCAGATGAATGCGTCCTGAAGCCTGCCCCTCATTCCATCTTGAAAGGAATCTCACTGCTTCGGCGGGATGAACCCGATACCGGTGCAGCAGGATTGGGTGACGGAGCGGAAACGGGCGTATGCTATGATTGTAGGGAAGTGACGCAAGACCAATTACTCAAAACCAAGGTTTGCGAAGTCTTCTGCAATCCGCATTCGTCGAGTCTTGAGCGAATGTGTCTTTGATGAATTGAAACCAAGAAATCCTTGAATTACGCATGAGTAAGCAATGCTTTGAAGAGTTGAAGTTGACGAGAGATGAATAAAGAGTATAACAACATTATGGATTTAGCTCTGCCTGATTACGAAGAGAAGGAAATATTTTCTGATCTTGATGAGGAAGAGCCAGCGCCGGCTGGATCTAGCTTTGATATTCCACCTCCTCCACCCCCTCCTTCTCCTGCACAGTTTCAAATGAAACCGGCCAAATCTTATGGCCCCCCTACAATTCCACCTCCTCCACCTCCACCTTCTCCTTCACAGAATCCATTGAAACCTGCCAAAACTAATAGCGCTCCTGCAATATCATCACCAATTTCACACGAAGCTCAGGCTGAGACGATCAATATGCAGCGGGCAAAGGAAATAGCAGATCATGCTGCCGACAAACTTCGTCATCTTGCAGCAGGAAATACAGTACGTTTTCCAATCGATAACAACATTACTTGCACGATTACGTTGCATGGATCTGCATCTGATACAAATACATCGAATGATGATTGGATAAATGATCACTCAATTGCCGATTGTTCATCAGTTGAATTTACGACTGCTTCACGAGGGAAGAGCTGTAGAAAAATAACGGTTGGAATTGATTTCAGAACAAATGAGTTTCAATACAAACTGCCCGAAGCTGATACAGAACTCAATCCTGCTGAAACATTATTGATGAGGAGAACAGTCAAACACCTGGTGTCCAAACTGGAACTCATGCTGCTTGAAACTGACTATCGGGAGTTACTGGAACAGGGGACGGAGAAAGTCCATACGGAGGTTGCTGCATTATTCGGGCAGTTTTATACCGCCGCACCACCTGATGAATCATAGTTTGTTGTAGAGTCAGTTACTATTGCTTCGTCAGATGTACCGGTAAGATTTTAATGAAATGGCTGCCAACGATCTCATCCTCCTCGCCCATAACATCCGTTCCCTCTGGAACATCGGATCGCTGTTCCGTTCGTCGGATGCATTCGGCGTCTCGCATATTCATTTGACCGGTTACACCGCGGCGCCGCCGAGGATGGAAATCAGCAAGACCGCGCTGGGAGCCGAAGAGTGGATTCCGTGGTCCAAAGACACGGATCCGGTGAAGGTAATCAAGCAACGAAGAAAGGAGGGGTTTCGTATCATCGCTCTTGAATTAGCGAAAGGAAGCATTCCTCTCTGCGAATATTCTGTTCGTTCATTTTTGGATGGCAATCAAACAACCAAACCAGTAAACCACCAAACCAGTAAACCATCATCCATCTGTCTGATTCTCGGTCATGAAATCCTCGGCGTACCGGATGAGCTTCTGAAACTAGCGGACGACGTCGTAGCTATTCCCATGAGTGGCAGCAAGAACTCACTGAACGTATCGGTGGCGGCGGGGATTGCTCTCTATCATTTCCGATGTTGCTATTGATGAACGCACCGCCTGTGGTAGACTGAGCCGCGTTCCCCACTTTTCCCATGGCTGATCCACAGCAAGGCACGAATCCTCCGCGTCCCGGTGATCCGGTTCCGACGGAAGGCTTGGATCCGACACAGGTGTTCGGATCGCCTCCGCCTCCGCCCCCTCAGAAGGGACAGGCTGCCGCCGGTCAGCAGGGTGCAGGGGCTCCTCCGCCTCCGCCGCAGGACACCAGTCCGCCTCCGCCGCCTGTCGGCACGGCCGCGACGAAGGAAATGGGATACGACGATGACGATCTGAAGATTTTGACAGAAGTCGGCAACTACCGTTTCGGGACCATTACAGTCACGCTCACGAATGACAACATCCTTGTTCCCCAGCACACCGGAACGACGTTTGACGAGCAGCGCTTTCTGACCCTCCTCCGCGGCTCCATTTCCCTCACGCGGGATGAGAAGTGGCGCATCATTCAGGCCATTCCGAAGCTCAGTCAGTATCAGATCGATGAGCTGCAGAACATCCTCGAGGAGGAGAAGTTCAAGTTTACGCAGCTCTCCCCCAAGCACCTGAAGCATCTTCAGCAGCTGGAACGCAAGCATTCCGAGGATTGGAAGGACCTGCAGTCCGTCTTCGTGCAGGGTGAAGCAAAGAAGAAGGAAGCGTCGCAGGCGGATGAGATCCGCAAGCAGTTGGGACTGTGACGGAAAGAAAGGAAGCCGACGAAACCGAGGAGTCCGAAGAATCCGACGAACAGTCGGTGTTTGTCTAAACGCTGATTTTCAATGCAACAAATGCAGCGATTCCCCCGATTGTCAGCATCATTCCTGACGCTGTTCTCCCACTGATAGCTTTATGAATCGCCGAGCACATCAGGAAAAGAAAAACCGCGAGTGTCACCGAGTAGATCAAGGGGGAGGCATAGAACGACATCACCAGCGGGATTTCGAAGGGCAATGCGCGGACAGTCGAATAGTAGCCGAGTGCGACGAAGAAGCCGTACCATGCCAGCAGCCATCCGGCGTAGAGTCGGAGCGTGGAGAGAACGGGGAAGTATGTTCTGTCTGAGGTGACGGGGTGCGCGGGGGTTGCGGGAGCGATCGGTTCGGCCAGCGTCGCACTCGCATCCGGAAGCACGGTGAACCCCACTGTTTTTTTTGATGCCGGCAGAGGAGGGGCAAGGGAAGGAGGAGTGGAAACCGGAGCCTGAGACAATGAAGCTGCAGCAGACGTTTGTACGGGCGCTGTTGCTTTGCTCGCGGGAGTTGATGCGATCGGCGGAGACGTTTTTACCGGTATCACCTGCCATTGCTCCAGATCGAGGTCGCGGTCGGCAGCCTTCACTCCCATCGGCGTCAGCAGCGACAGGAAGAGATGATGCTCATGTCGCAGCTTGTCGAACGCTTCGTATTTCGTG
>JAQTSK010000028.1 GCA_028711345.1 Candidatus Peribacteraceae bacterium | reverse complement strand
TTGGATGGTTCCTTTGCGGACGGTGCCCGACGTATCCGTTCCCTCGAAGACGAAACTGGTACGCAGAAGCGGCGGAGGAGGAGGGGAGTCGACGTGTGATCTGGAGGCTTCCCAGAGCTCTGTCACACTCAAATGCAAGTCGTTCACCAGTGCTTCCTTCGCGCTGTCTTGGGTCGGGGCATCGATGGAACCTTTCACTTCTTTTCCGTCGGCATCCGTTGCTCGATAGGCAAAGAGAGGCATGGAAGTCAGCAGGTACGGAAGGGAAGGGAAGGGAGGATGGAAGAATTCTTCGGTTTTCTTGGAAATTACTGTACCGGCGGAGTATATGGCGTGATTTTTGTCAGCATGTACGCGATCACATCACGCAGTCTCGCATCTGCGATCAGTTCGAAATGCTGATCGTCGTTCCAGTCCAGGAAGCCGATCACATCCGATCCCTGCGTCTTGATCTGTCCGCTTTCCGCGTTCATCGATGCGGATGAGCCTGGGACGAGATTGAGGATGATGGCACCCTGATTCAGTTCGTCGATGGCTGCAATGCCGAACTCGACGTGCCAGACGTTGGATGTCGTGGCTCCGAAGGATTTGTAGTACCAGTTCTTGTGTGCGGGAATGCAGAACGCCAAGTGACTGGTGCAGTACTGTTGAGTCCACTGCGAGGCGTCGTAATTCTGCTTGGTCATGGTCACGATTTGCTGATCCAAGGCGGACGTATCAACGGATGATGCACTCGCTGAACTGTCAACGGCTGCCGAGACCGATGATGAGGATGAGCGCAATGAAGACGAAGACGAAGTTGAAGGCGGTGGCGGGGGAGTCGGTGCGGCACTCGATGATGTGGTTGCAGCTGTCGATGAAGAGTCGGTTGCTGCAGTCGATCCGGTCGCAGCGATACAGATCCCGCCACAATCGGCTCCTCCGCTCGCAGGATCACAGGAATCCGTCGGATCATCCACGCAATCGAAGCCGGTCGGACAAGGGAATGCGGCGATGCCTCCGCAGAATTGCGGTTGCGGCGACGAAGAACTGAGGGAAACGGGAGTGTCCAGCATTGTGACTTCCTCGACGCGAAGCAACAAAATTCCCGCTTCGCCGGAGGGTCGGACCGTGCCGAGGATTTCCACTCTCTTCCCGAGGTAGGACGCCAGAACGAGATTGGCATCCGTCGATTCGAGCAGTACGTAGGATCCGTCCGACAGCGTCAGTTTGTAGGCGGATTGAGAAGAGGGGCTGCCTACCAACGCCGTCTCCTCCACAGTGCCGCTGTAACTGACATTGCTGGTTGCAAGGACATCCGATGTAGAGGAAGAAGACTCGTCGCTTGACGAAGCGGTATCGGCGTCCGGAAGTGCGGAACGTTGATTGACAATGGCCTGATAGCTGATGCCTGCGATGATCGCGACGGCGACAATGCTGATCAGTATCGGGAGGAAGAGGCGCTTCATGGAGTGATGGGGGAGAACGAGTGTGCGGATTATAGTGCTTCCCGGTTTGTTGACGGGGACAAGCGGTTGACTTCTTTGCATAATAGGTGGCAAAGTATGTACATAATTCCCTGATCTATTATGCCTGAACAGCCGGATTCTCAATCCCCACCACCAACCCGGGTTCGAGAAGTATTGGTGTACAGGCGTTGTGATCTGACAGGAGATGAAGATCTTTCAGTTTGGTCTCTCAATCCTTCTTCTGATACAGACCGCTTCGTTTCGCATGGTCAAAATATCGAAGAAGCAGTGAAAATTATTCAGGATCTTGTTGGTAGAGGATTCAGTATTGTAGTCGCAGGGATTGGTCTTGAACTCCACGATATTCCGCTGCATGATGATGAGGCAGACACATTTCCCTGTCGTGGTATTTCCTTTCACGCATTATCAAGACTCAGAGAAGCGATTCCGAAAGAACGCATTTCCTTTTCCAAGGCTGCGTAACGATCCGATTTCCGAAGTAGCGGTTCAGGCGGTAGAGTGTGTTCACTATGTACCAACCGCCGGACACCGTTCTCCGCAAATTAGCCGATCTTCTCATAAACTTTGCACTCGGGAGCGGGAAGGGCGTGAAACCGCGTGACGTGATTCAGTTGACCGTTCCGGATGTCGCGAAGCCTCTCTATATTCATTTATTGCAGTCGGTGCTGAAGGCAGGTGCGTTTCCGAAAGTGACACTGCTTCCGACGGGAACCGAGAAACTCTTCTTCGATCTTGCGAACGACGAGCAATTGACGTTCTTCCCTGCGGCATTCAAGAAAGCCGAGGCGGATCTCATCGATCATCATGTTTCCATCATTGCCGAAGTCAATCCGAAGGAACTTTCCTTCGTAGATCCGAGGAAGCTGTTTCGAACCATGGATGCCAGACGGCAAATGCGCGAATGGCTCAATGCAAAGGAACAACAAGGAAAGTTCACGTGGACGCTGGCACTGTGGGGGACGGAAGCAATGGCCAAAGAAGCGGGAATGACGCTGAAGCAGTACTGGCATGAAATCATCGTCGGCTGCTACCTGGATGCTGCGAATCCCGTGCAGGAGTGGCAGCGGATCCAGAAGGAGCAGGGGCGTTTGAAGAGAGTCCTCGATGCCATGAAAATCCGGAGCGTCCACGTGGAAAGCGAGCGGATCGATCTGACGGTTGGCATAGGATCCAATCGTAAATGGCTGGGTGGCGGGGGCAGGAATATTCCGAGCTTCGAGATTTTCGTCTCCCCCGACTGGCGGATGACGGAGGGCACCATCGCCTTCAACCAGCCGTTGTACCGGTATGGGAATATCTTGAAGGAAGTGTCACTCGAATTCCGCAAGGGGAAGGTGATTCGAGCAACAGCCCGAAAAGGCCAGAAGGTCCTCGATGCCATGCTGGAGCGGAAGAATGCCGATAAGATCGGTGAGTTCTCACTGACCGATCGGCGTTTCTCGCGCATTACGAAATTCATGGCCAATACGCTGTTCGACGAGAACATCGGCGGGAGATTCGGCAATACGCACATCGCGTTGGGCCGTGCGTACCGCGACAGTTTCATCGGGGACATGAGCCAGCCCACGGAGGTGGAGTGGGAGACGATGGGCTACAACGAATCTCCCGAGCACACGGACATCATTTCCACCGAAGACAGAACTGTGACGGCAACGATGGAGGATGGGAAGACGAAGATTATTTTCAAGGACGGACAATTTACAGTCTGATACTAAGAGGAAACCGATGAAACCAAAAAAGCCGAGGAGTCCGACGATCTGCCGGACTTCCTCGGATTTCTCGGTATCTTCGGAATCCTTCTTATTGGCTCATGAGGGCGTCCGTGTAGGCCCAGAATGCGTCAGAGCCTCCCTGCGTCGCTGCACATTCCGCGCCGATGGCCATCGACATTGCATTGGGATGCATCGTGGGAGGGAGCGGGTAGTGGCGCCAGATCCATCCCAGTTTGCCGTCGTAATCCGTCAGGAGCTGCTCGATGGTCGGGTGAACACGGGAGCAGAACGGACACTCGTAATCCGAATATTCGATCAGGACGAGATCGGCGTTTTTTGCACCGCGGATGAATTCCGATGAAGCGATGGAAGGTACTGCGGTCGTCGCATCGGCGGTTCCGTCAGTCGGAGTGTATGCATTGTTCTGCATCATTGCGTCGATGTGCTTTTTGAAATCTGCGAGAGGCCTCGCACCTGACACCACGATGCCGCGCTTCGCCTTCTTGCTGTAGATGATGTTGCCGGGGGTTCCCTGCACTCCTGCCGCCTGCCCTCCCGCCATGGATTCATTGATGCGTTGTACAAGTGATCCGCCTTCATCTTTCGCACATGCGGTGAACTCACTCTCATCGAGACCGATTTCCTTCACGATGGCCAGCATACGGTCGGTTGCGCTTGCTTGCGGCGGCTCAGGCTGCTGCACGGCAGGCGTCGGCGTCGGTGTATCTTTCTTTCCGGAAAGCCCGCTCATGGACATACCTGAAACCAGTGTCAGGATGATGCCGACCACCAGTCCCAGGAGGAGCATGGCGATCCCGAACCAGACGTTTTGACCTTCTTGCTGTGACATAGAATTTGGAGGAATGGATAGAAAATTTGTGCGCGAAGTATACAGGCGGCACCAGTGATCTCACCATCGCTTCCGGAACACTGCAAGTGGAGTTCTGTAAGATTCCATCTACTACCGCTTCCTATTCAACGGCGATGGCTTGCAGGGCGGTCTCGGCTAAAATACGCTCGCGTTATCTTCACCCTTCTGTCCCCCTTCATCGTATGACATTCTCTTCTCTCAGAGGAACCAGAGTGATTGCCGGTATCACGTTCTTTCTGATCGTGTTCGCTCTGTTGATCGGCAGTTTCTTCATGACGCGGTCTCCGAAAATTGTGAGCATCAGGCAGCATCAACGAATCGCCGCAGTGTCGCCTTTTCGCCTTGCATTCGCCGAGGAGATGGATCATGCGTCGGTCGAAGAGAATCTCACGTTGCCGAGTGATGTGCAGGCTGTCGTGAGCTGGGTAGGCGAAGAGTTGGTCTTGCAGCCCAAATCGAAGCTGACGGAAAAGAGCACGTACGTCGTGACGGTCGGCGGGGCTGCAAAGAAGAGTTCTGGTCAAACGCTGGGGGCGGATATGGATTTTACGTTCATCGTTGCCGGAGCGCCGGTTGTGAGTGCGCGCATCCCCGCACCTGATGCAAAAAACATCGCACCGAACACGGACATTGTCATCGTGTTCGACAGGCCGGTTGTGCCCCTGACCCAAGTTCAGGGGGACAAGGCAGTCAACCGCTGGAAGGACTGGCCCGTCACCGTCGATCCGCCTCTCAAGGGACGGTGGCGGTGGCTGGGTACCACGACGGCTTCATTCGAGATTGAGGAGGAGATGACGGAAGCGACGGCCTACAACGTCTCTGTTCCGAAGGGAATCGCGATGATCAACGGCGAAGCGACGGAGGAGGATTTCACCTGGACGTTCGAAACCGAGCGGCCGAGAGTGCTCTACGCTTCACCGACGGGTTCATTGGAAGGGCCGACGAGCGTGATGTCGGTGCAATTCAATCATGAAATGGATCTCGCAGCTGCAGAAGAATTCATCACCATTGCAGAAACCGTTTCCGGACCATCCGCGAAGGATGCACCCTCGGATGCATCCAAGCCGACGGCATTCCCCGTTCGCTCGCTGAAATTCGGTACGAAGGAAGAGAAGAGGAAAACGGTACAGGATCGAACGCAGGTCATTGTTGTGCCTGCGAAGCCGCTGCAATTCAATCGTTCGTATGTCATGACTGTTGCTGCGGGGCTTCGGGGAAAGACCGGGAATCTGGGGACAGCGGAGCCGTTCACTTCGCAATTTTCAACGGTCGGTGAGTTTCGCATTCTCAGCGGTGACTCCGAGGGAACGGGTCGTTTGCATTTTTCATTCACCGCTCCGCCCGACCCGCAGATGTTGACGGGGAGCAGCATTTCCATCACGCCTGCGATTCCCACATGGAAGAGCACGTCCTGTTCCGTGTATGGAGCGGAGGCGAATTGCTATCCGCTTCTGAACCCGTCCACGGATTACTCAGTCACTGTGAATACGACGCTCAAGGATCAGTTCGGACAGTCACTGAAGAACCCTCTGACCTTCAAGTTCAGGACGCCGCCCATCACTCCTGAGGCATTCATCTTTCCACGCGGAAAAGAATTCAACATTTTCGAGCAGAGCAGACCGCCCGTGTTCTACCTGAACCACGTGAACGTCAGTGCGCTGGATGTGGAAGTCGCACGCATCAGTCTGGAATCATTCCGTAAGATCCGGTTCGATCGCAGGAACAGCGGCTATTCGACCTTGGATCTTACGACGGTTTCCGATGATGTCCGCAGCTGGCACATCGAGTCCCTCGGGAAGCAGGACGCGTGGACCATCAAGACGTTCGATCTGCAGGAACGCCTGAAGGATGCTCCATCGGGTATTTACATGATGACGCTCAGAGCTCCCGAGTGGAAGGATTGGGAGGGAAAGCCGCAGGTCGAGCAGCGCTTCTTCGCGTTGACGGATTTCGGCGTCACGCTCAAGTACTCGGGACAATCCGCATTGGTCTGGGTGACCGATCTCCAAACCGGCGATCCCGTGCAAGGCGCAACGGTTACATTCTCGACTCTCGCAGGGACGACTCCCGTCACGGGCAAGACGGACAATCAGGGCTTCTTCGAGTCGAACGGCAAGATCGGCGGTCTCGGGGATTTCAGCAACTACAGTCAGCCGGAGTTCTGGGTCACGGTGGAGAAAGAGGGGAAGAGTTCCTTCGTTGCCAGCACATGGAACAACGGTTTCCAGCCGTACGATTTCCCGGACGTCTATGGCGATTTCCTCTCGCCGGCTGCGCCCAGATTCCGTCTCCAGTCCATGATTTACACCGAGCGCCCGCTCTACCGCGCCGGCGATACGGTGGAAGTGAAGGGAACGCTCCGATTCCTCGATCCCGAAGGTGTCATGCACCTGCCGTCGAAGGGCAGGACGGTCTCCGTGACAGTCACGGACAGCGAACAGAAAACCATTCTGGAGAAGTCAGTCTCATTGACGTCATTCGGAACGTTCACGCTGTCCGTGCCCCTGGCGAAGGAAGCCTCTCTCGGCTGGTACGGCATCACTGCGTCCGTGGTGCCGGGCAATGATGTACAGGGGAGCGCCTACGGAAACTTCAGCGTCGAGGCGTACCGGAAACCCGAGTACCGCGTCTCGGCTCAGGTGGGGAGGGACCAGTACATGAACCGCGACACACTCACGGGATCGGTGACCGGAGAGTATTACTTCGGTGCCCCGATGGCGGGTGCCGCGGTGAAGTGGTACGCAAGCTATACGGATTATTATTTTAGTCCCTCACTCGATGAATACTACTCATTCTCCGATTCGGAGTGGTGTTACCGGGATTGTGAACGGAAAGAGCATCCTATGACCGAGGGGGAGGGGACGCTGGATGCGACCGGACGATTCCGACTGTCCATCCCGCTCTCCATTGATGAGTATCCGGTGAGTCAGGTCATCGGCATCGGCGTGGATCTGACCGATGAGAACAATCAGGTCGTCAGCACGAACATGATGGCTGCGGTCCATAAAACCGGCGTGTACGTGGGAGTGAGAAGCGATGATTACTCAGTGGCAAGCGGGAAAGAAGCGACGGTCAACGTGATCACATTGCATCCGGATGGCTCGCCTGCCCCGAAGAGAGAGGTGACGGTTTCCCTGTACAAACGAACGTGGAACGTCGTGCAGGAGAAGGGGGTCGACGGGGAGTACTACTACGACAGCAAGCCGGACGACACGTTCATTTCGGACGGCAGGATCACGACGGATGAGAAGGGCAAAGCGCGTGCGGCGGTTCTGCTGCCGGACGGCGGCCAGTACCATGTGACCGTGACGGCGAAAGACGACGACGGACGGGCATCCAAGGCGGGCTGGGACCTCTACGCGTGGTCCGACACCTACGTCAACTGGCCGCACAGCAACAACGATCGCATCGAGATCATCGCTGATAAGGAGGAGTACAAGCCTGGCGATACCGCGAAGCTTCTCGTCAAGACGCCGTATCAAGGCAAGGGCGTGAAGGCTCTCGTGACGGTCGAGCGGGAGAACATCATTTCGAAGAAGATCATTGATGTGACATCCAACGCGTTGCCGATCGATATTCCCATCACCGGGGATCTCCTGCCGACGGCGTACGTGTCGGTGGTGATCATGAAGCCGCGGATGGGGGAGACCTTCGACGCGAACGGCAAGGATACGGGAACGCCCGCATTCAAGGTGGGCTACGTGAAGCTTCCGATCGATATCAGCAGCAAGAAGCTCTCAGTCACGATCGAAACTGATAAGAAGCGCTATCTGCCGAGAGAGACGGTGACGGTCCGCCTGAAGACGCTGGATGCATCAGGAAAGCCCGCCAGGTCCGAGCTGTCTCTGTCGGTCGTGGACATGAGCCTGCTCGATCTCACCGGTTACGCGACGCCCGACATCCTCAGTTCGTTCTACACGCAGCGGGGGCTCGGCGTCATCACCGCCAATATGCTCACGCATCTTGTGGAGCGATTCAAGCCCGGTTCCAAAGGCGGCGGAGGCGGTGACAGCGAAGGAATCCGCGGAGACTTCCGTGATACTGCGTACTGGAATCCTTCGATTATTACCGATGGGAAGGGTGAGGCGACGGTGACATTCCAACTGCCCGACAATCTGACGACATGGCATCTGGAAGCGCTCGGATCCACGACGAACCATTTGTTCGGCTCTCAGTCCGTTACGGTCATCGAGACGAAGAACGTCATCGTCCGTCCCGTGCGTCCGCGCTTCGCCGTCATCGGCGACCGGATCACACTCGGCGCGATCGTGCGAAACGGTACGACAGAGGCAAAGACATTCGATGTCACGCTCTCCGGCAGCGGATTTACGCAGAAAACCGGCAAGCAAACAGTGACTGTTCCCGCCGAAGGGCAAATCAAAGTGAACTTCCCCGTCGTCGTATCGGATGCACCGAGCCTCACGATGCGCTTTGCCGCCATCACGGACGATGCGAGAGATATCATCGAGGAAACCGTTCCGCTGGAGCGATTCGGGACCGTTCAGACAAATGCGACTGCAGGCATGACGGAAGACCGTATTGATGAGAAGGCGTTCATTCCGTCGAAAGCGGACGCCGAGAGCGGCAGTCTGACCGTGCAGGTTGCGCCATCACTCGGCATGTACTTGCCCAAGGCGCTTTCGTATCTCGTTGATTTCCCGTACGGGTGCGCCGAGCAAATCACGAGCAGCCTTCTCCCGAACGTTGCGCTCAAGCAATTGCAGCAGCTGGGTGCATTCAAGATCGTCGATGACAAGACGCTGGAGAAGAATGTCGTGAGCGGCATGCAGAAGCTGTATGCCTTCCAGCGCTCGGACGGAGGATTCGGCTACTGGGAGGGAAGCGGCGACAGTTATCCGTCTCTCACCGCGTACATTGTTTCCGCATTCAGGGAAGCGAAGACCGCCGGCTACGGCGTGGATAGCGGCGTGATCAACCGTGCGGTCAAATACTTGCAGAATGCTCTGCACGATCTGCGTCCGGAGAAGCGGCTCTCTCTCGCGGAGCGTGTCCATATTCTCTACGTTCTTGGCGAAGAAGGGGTTACCGATCTCCCCGCTCTGAACGATGCGTACGACAAGCGGATCGACTTACCTGTGTTTTCACGTGCGGAACTGGCGATGGCGTTTGATCATTCGGGAGGATCACGGGAGAAGACGAAGGCACGAGAACTCCTCACCGAAGTGATGAATTCCATCCGTGTGGATGCGCGCGGCGCCCACTTCGAAGACAGCGGAAACTATTGGTACTTGATGCACTCCGGAGATCGGGCCACAGCCATTGTTCTTCGCGCCGCTGTGCGGATTGATCCGGAGAATCCATTCGTCTGGAAGCTGGTGCGCGCCATGCTCGCGTCGCGTCATGACGGTCGTTGGGACACGACGCAGTCGACAGCATTGTCCATTCTCTCGCTGGTCGAGTATCTGAAGCAGACTGAGGAACTGGAGTCGAGCTATACATTCACCGCCGCAGTCGATTCCGCAACCATCCTGAGCGGCACTGTTGTTCCCACAATGCTCAAGCAATGGAGCTCACACATACCCTTTGTCGATCTTCCGCGGGAAAAAGAAGTGGACATCGCAATTGCGAAAGAGGGGAAAGGCCGCTTGTACTACGATCTTCTGCTGCAGTACTTCTATACACCGGAGGAGATCCAGCCGGCGGAAGAGGGGATCGGGATTCTGCGCGAGACTATGCCGCTGAATGCTTTGGACAAGGAACCCCTGAAGGCCGGATCCGTGCGGAAGGTGCGTCTGACGATCACCGTTCCTGAAACTCGGCATTTCGTCGCGGTTGAGAGCATGCTGGCGGCGGGGTACGAGGCGATCGATCTGCAGTACGCCACCGCGCAGCAGCACCTGAGCGACGAGTTGAACTCCTCCAATGATTATTACAGGAATCAGTCGTGGAGATTCTCCCACGTCGAACTGCGCGACGACCGCGTCTTCCTCTTCGCCGATGAACTGCCCTCCGGTGTGTACCGCTACGAGTATCTGGTCCGTGCGACGACACCCGGAACGTTCCACGAACGCCCGGCCAGAGTGTGGGAAATGTACTTCCCGGAGACGTTCGGACAGACGGGCGGGGGGTGGCTGACGATAGGTGAGTAGCTGGTAGTGAGTAGCTGGTAGCTGGTAGGTTGTAGTCAGGAATCGTATAAGCAACTGTTCCTAGCTACCAACTACCAGATGCCAGCTACTTCTATGAAGAAAGCAATGACTGCTCTCACGGTCGTCGGAGTGTGTGCTCTGCTCCTCGCCTGGTTCCGGCCTCTCCCTGTCGTGATCGTTTCCGGAGGCTCTATTTCGACAACTCGCATTCTGGATCGTAACGGCAGGCTGCTCTATGAGCTCAGACGCGGCGGGCTGAAGGACTTGTTGCCGCTCAAGCAGATACCGCCGGCTCTCGTCCAAGGTCTTATCGCGGTGGAGGACCGGACGTTTTATGACCACCATGGCGTGAGTTTGCGCGGGATCGGACGGGCGTTTCTGAAGAATATCAAGGCGGGAGGTGTCAGAGAGGGCGGCAGCACCATCACGCAGCAATTGGTCCGCAGTTCGAGGGCGGCGACGGGACGATCAGTCGTCACGAAAGTGCATGAAGCGTGGCTCGCGCTGAAGGTCGATGCGCGATTATCGAAAGAGCAGATACTTGAGCAATACCTGAATACCGCGTATTTCGGCCATCAGGCCTACGGTGTCAGTGCGGCTGCCAAGACGTATTTCGGCAAGACACCGTCTGTACTGTCGATCGGAGAATCTGCGCTCCTGATCGGTCTCCTCAATGCGCCCGACGCGCTCGATCCCTATGACAATGTCCCCGGAGCACTGAAGAGACGGGACATCGTTCTCAGTGTTCTGAATGATCAGGGAGTCATCACCGCAGAGCAGTATGAGGACGCGATTCATGAACCGATCAGACTGGGAAGCAGCCGGATCGACATTCAGGCTCCGCACTTCGTTCTCTGGCTTCTGCATGAGCGTCCGGAAGCATTCGTCGGATCCGAAATCCGCACAACCATCGATCTGGATTTGCAGACCGATGCACAGGAAATCGTCGAGAGCAAACTGGCGTTGCTCGCGGACAAGAACGTGACATCCGCTGCGGTGGTCGTTCTGGATGCTCATACCGGCGACATCCTTGCCATGGTCGGTTCGGCGGATTACTTCGACAGTGAGCGGGATGGTGCAGTGAATGTCGCGCTGGCATCCAGGCAGCCCGGCTCCGCGCTGAAGCCTTTCACCTACGCACTGGCGTTTGAACGGGGATTCACCCCCGCATCGACCGTGAATGACACGGAGGTGCAGTATCGCACGCAGCAGGGGGATCCGTACCTGCCTCGCAACTACGATTACGACGAACACGGACTGGTGCGCTTGCGTGAAGCTCTGGCGAATTCGTACAACATCGCGGCAGTCCGCATGTTGGAGAACGTCGGCGTTCAATCGTTGCTTTCCCTTCTGAAAGCAGCCGGCATTACGACGCTCAACGAGACGCCCGAGCACTACGGTCTGGCTCTCACGCTCGGGGACGGAGAGGTGAAGCTTCTGGAGTTGACATCAGCGTTCGGGGTCTTCGCCCGCGGGGGCAAAACGCTTCGACCAAAATCGATGCTCTCCGATCCGATTGTCGCAGGAGAAGAGATAATGGATTCTCGTATTGCGTGGCTCATCGCCGATATCCTGAGCGATCCCCTGGCCAGACTTCCGCAGTTCTCCGGCGACGGTCCGCTGAACTTCGATGTTCCCGTAGCAGCGAAGACAGGCACGACGCGCAATTCCCGCGACAACTGGACCATCGGGTTCACCGGAGACAGGATCGTCGGCGTGTGGGTCGGTAATGCGGACAATTCCCCCATGCGCGGCACCTCGGGCATCACCGGCGCCGCGCCGATTTTCCACGATGTCCTGCTTGCGGCGATCCGCAGCCTCCCCACATCATCATTCCCCAAACCTGACGGCATCGTCGATCGAACGATCTGCCGTCTCTCCGGAAAGCTGCCGAGCGCACTTTGTACCGATGTACTCGCGGAACATTTCGTCGAAGGTACCGAGCCGACGCAGAACGACGACATGTATCAATCAATCCCCATTGATTCGAGGAACAATTTGCTTGCGACGACGTCCTGCCCGCGCAGTGTCATTGAGGAAAGAGTTTTCACCGTCTTCCCGCTGGAGCTGCACCGCTGGGCGCGAGAGCGGGGATTTTCTCTTCCTCCGACGGACGTGTCTCCGCTCTGCGGCGGGAATTCTTCTACGCCTCAGAAGGAGGATTCAGGACGATTGGAAATCACCTTGCCTCGCGCAGACGCTTCATTCCGTCTGGATCCACTGAAGCCGCTCTCGGGTCAGAAGATCACGCTGGAAGCGCGGGCGGGGAGTGATGTGAAGGAAATTCGATGGTTTGTGGATGGTCAGGAAGTGGGTTCTGCGGGAGCGCCGGATTTCCGAATGCTGTGGTTGCCGACGGTCGGCTCGCATGTGATGGAAGCTCGGGCTGGGGAGAGTTTAAGTGCGGTGACGATTGAGGTGATACGGTGAATTCTTCTCAATGATTGCCGGTTGATGATGGTCTTTGCCATGCGCGGGATCATTGATACAATCAATGTTGTGTACCACGTGGCCCGGTAGCTCAGTGGTAGAGCGCAGGCCTGAAGAGCCTGGCGTCGTCAGTTCGATTCTGACCTGGGCCACCACTCACTATCAACGACACACCCCTCCATACCGGATCCCCGCACCGGCACAACCGGCCAGACAGCTGTTGCTGTACGTTCTTCCGTCATGTCCGCATACCGGAGCATAGATCATCGGACAGGCGCAGCCTTGCTGCGGCGGAATGACCTGCTGACACCGGAGCTGACAGATTTTGCATCCGTTCCAGTCAGTCTGGCAGGAGTAGCTGCAATTACTTGGCGCGGGAGGAAGGATCTGCTGGGGACAAAGTATCGGCCGGTACATGCCTCCGTTCCATCCGTTTGGAACTTGCTGCGCTGCAGGGGGATAGTTGGTGTTGCCAAACGGCGGCGGCTGGCTGGTGGGGTAGCTGGGGGTTTGCGTGGTCGTTCCGAAGCCGCATGCGACGCGCTTCTGCTGGTAATTCATCCAAACTTGTTTCAAGCGTGCGGTCAGATTGGCCCACGCGGCGTTCATACCGTATGTGTAGTCATTATTGATGCGATCCAGCTCGCCCTGTCTGAAGCCCAAATCCGTTTGATCCAGTGTGTCGGCTTCATCCTCACCCAGCTTCTCCCCGAGTCTTTTAGCTTCGTCCGCATAATCATCGAAAACCTCGTTCATGGCACCCGAACGGTCGCGTGCGGCGCCCTGAAGACACGGAATATCCTGCGATGCCGCAGAGAGAATGACCGGGAGTGCCGCCGTGACGATTGCGCTCATCACGGTGACAGTGTTCCACGACCGCCGGAGCAGCGCGCGCCTCAGTGACATGAGGTCGACATTGTATCGCTTTGTGTGGAATACTTTCCATTGAATGCGGTTGCATTTTGCACATCTTAGGATGAGTGAAAACTGCCGGTCTCTGTTGAAGCATGAGACAATACCCAGTATCCTCACCGAGTCGTGGGGCTGTATCCGCCCAGGCGGATGATAGACCGCCATCCTGTTCTTTTCTCACTACTCTGTGGGGCTGTAGCTCAGCTGATAGAGCGCCGCATTCGCATTGCGGAGGCCAGGGGTTTAAATCCCCTCAGCTCCACCAACTCCAATCTGTCCAGTTCAGGGATACAGGAAAGCTGAACGGGTAGCGTCAATTTCGCGGTTTCAAATCCTGTTTTCCGGTTGTAGATCAAAGAGTCCTCGAAAACGAACCGGAGGACAAGACGCCGTTCCGCGAGATCGCCCTTTTTCCACTTCCGAAGCGGGTTTTTGATGTAGTCGAAAACTTTATTGAGTGCGGTTTCAAAGTCATATTTCTTCTTTGGTTGTGCAGCCTTTTCTCCGAGCCGCAGTTTCTTTGCCCTGAGTACTTCCACGCGCTGATTCAGTTCCTCAATGACGGTAGGGCTCTTGCACAGCTCAACTTTATCCACCAGTCCTTTGATTTGGGCTTGGAGATCATCCAGTCTCTTCTGACGGTTCTTCCTGACCGTATCGACATCCAGCAGCCTCCGATTAAACTCATCGAGAAGATCGGCTTTCACGACGGCGAGGATGGTTTTGCGCGGCTTGAGTTCCGAGAGCATCTTCTTAAATTTCTTATCTACCGTGTCCGCCCGAACGCTTTTGTTGAAGTCGGTACAGTTCTTATTGGCACAGCGATAGTATGGGTAGCGGTCGTTCCTGCCTTTGCACCAGCTGCTTGTATAGGGATGATGACAGCAGGAACAGAGAAGGAAGCCACGGAGGGGGAAATCTTCCCGTGAATCTGTCCGTGGGGCTTTCGCGCTCTCTTGAAGGCGCTCAAGAATGCGATCATAGGTTTCTGCGGAGATGAGGGCTTGATGGTGTCCCTTACGCTGGGAGACGTTCCATTTGGGGTAGGAGATGAACCCTGCGTAGATATCACGGATGAGAAGACGCTTCACTTGCTCAAGGTAAGTCTTGCCCTTGGACTTAGGTGGACAGAACTTCTTTCGTTGCAAGAACGCCTGCACGTCCGTTTGTGTGGCAAATTTACCGGATGCAAATCCTTCCAGTGCTTCCCGAATGATGGAGGCTTCAGGCTCATGGGGAACAAGGAGTTTTCCATGCCCCTCCACCAACTCTTGTTTGTAGCCAGACGGAGGGAACAGAGGCCAGTAGCCACGCTCAAAACGTGCTTTCATTCGGCTCTTCACTCTGCGCTTGTTGTCATTGCGCTCATACTCGGCTCCTGCGGCAAGCAGTGTCTCCATAAACTTCCCTTCGGGCGTCTCGTCAAACGTGTGAATCGGGCTTTCGATTGTCGCGCCAAGGGATGTGATCTGCTTCCTGATGTGGAAGTGAGCCACTACGTCACGGGCAATGCGCTTGATGTCGTCCACAATCACCACGAAGTCGCCCTTGTGCCTATTGGTCTCAAGAAAGTTGAGCAGGGCATCCATGCCTTCACGATCAATGTCTCCACCTGATACGGCTTCATCCTTAAACACCGAAGCAATCTCGTACCCTTTCGCTTCTGCGAATCTCCGACAGTTCGTTTCCTGTCCTTCCAAACCATGGCCTTCCTTCACTTGGCTTTCCGAGGACACCCGACAGTAGAGAATAGCATTCGTCATGAGGTGAGGAGGGCAATCATACATCATCGTCACTTAAGTCATCAGCAAAATATTCGTCAAGGACTTTGACGTTGATTCGGTGAATCGCATGAAGTAGCTGACTGATTTCTGTATCAGTCATTTGTGTATCGCCAAGAAGCTGACGGCATTCGTTAATCGTCATCTTCTTCAATGGAAAGATAGATACGATCACAGAGAAGTTTTAAATCATAATCGTAGGCATCCTTGTATCGTTTCACTGCATTGATTATGCGCCGGAACTTCTTGTCTCTCGGCATTGGATTGTGGTGCTTCTTGTAACGTTCCAGCGTCATTCTCTTGAAGCCTTTCGTTTTCATCTCTCTTTTGATGAACGGCAGAATGTCCCATGTAACGAATTTTGTGTGCAAGTAATCGCAGAAAATATTGAATAGGAGTTGCGTATCAAGGCAATCTGCGAGGGTAAGATGATACTGATCCCTGAGGACAGGGCTTTTGAAAACAAGTTCCAGTCGCGTTACAAGCTCATAAAGCAGATAGTCGAGATAGAAACGCTCCTTGCCTTTTTTGGCCATCTCAATGAGCTTGTTGTAAATACGACCGAAAAAGTTGTTATCCCCCTTGGCTCCATACATCATTGTCTGAGGGTTTGGCTTCTTTATCCTTCCTCTCATCGTACTGAATTCCTTCATATGGGTCTCATCACCATGAACACCCTTGGCAATATCTATAGGTCTGATATTGGTGAGATCCGCGCACAGATCAAGACGACTGAGAGAATTTTCAATAAGACCCGTAGTGATATCATCAAGGAATAGCTTCCAGTAGGCTTCAATATTCAATTTACCTATACGAGCCAACGCGAAGAAGACCCCGTAAAAACTGATACGGTACAAGTATTTGTACCCCAACCGCTTTCGTAGCTCACTATCCTTTCTGACTTTTTGAATAGAGATAATTTTCTCCTTTCCCTGAAAGATCAGAGCCAGTTCGTCGCCTTCTTTTGTGAAGGCATAATGAATTGCCACATCGATACCGGAATTACCCCATTCGATATTGAGAATCTCCGCTGCATTTGTATCGTTGTGAGAAAAGGAAAAGATGCCGTCTAAAAAGTGCAGCGAAGTCATCTTGTCGTTCTTTGCCGGCCCCAGATTAAGCACAAGAAAGTCTTTACCAAAAAACAGTAATTCTCTGAGTAATTTCTTTCCACTTGCTGCTGCTGTATTTGGTATTTTCTGATCATCATTTACTTGTGCGGGATTATTTCCCGCACAAGGACGCTCGCGCTCACCGCCACAGGCGGGCGAGCTGCGAGCTGCCTCTATCAGCCGTTGTGTCGAAGGCACGTGTACCATCGACTCCAAATTCTATGCATGAAAAACCTACACGCTTTTGGCTTTCGTTTTGACCCCCCTATATCTGTTAGATTTAAGGGGGTCAGTATTACGTCTTTTTAGCAAAGAATAAGCAAAATTCCTTGTCTGTATAAAGCAAGTGTACATGGGGTACTCTCTTGGCTCTGAATATGCTGTTGCCATTCCTGAAAATCGGCATTTCACCGGAATGAATTTAGGATGTCGGTCAGGCATAAACTTGAAGAATCTCTGTTGCTTACAAAGATCGCATTCATACATAACTGGCCACTTTCGTTTATCTCTTTGTATTTTGATTTCATCTATCCATATTCCCTTCAGATAGTGATCTGTTTCACGACAACACTCAAAGCAGTGCATGATTTTATAACTGGGATAATACCTGTCTGATGGCCAATCTGACCGCTTAGGAGGGAAACTCCGTATGTATGCCAGCACTTCAGGCAGCAATAGGTCTTCATCACCCATAGCGGGTGATTATATCACATCATGGCAAATTAGATGGTCTTATAAAGATACAGCAAAATACTCACCCAGAAGCTTTAAACCCTATCCTTCCATGCAAGATAGGTTCTTAAATTCTTATATGGAATCTCAGAATCGATTGCTCGTGCCATTTCTGATGTCAAAAAGTTAATCCAATAGTCATCAAAAACTGCTTCACCATGTTCTGCGAAAGTACCTCGCCCATTTATCAAAGCATCTATGTCCTTAACTGAGCCAATATTTTTTGTATTACCACTGCCAGGCTTATCACTAGCTATCTGCCATTTTTCCTGTACTAGAAATGTAAAATTTTTTACAACAGAAATTATCTCTTCCAAATTTTCAAGTTTATGAATTTTCTTTTCATCAATTACGCCATCTGTTCGAGTATAGATAATGCCTAACACAAAATGTGCAGCATATTGGCCATATGGGAATCGAACATTCTTACTTGAGGTTCTTTGGCGAAAATAGCCAGTAAAAGCGCCGAGTGTAAATCCATTAATTGTCGAATCATCTAGCCTGTAAGTACTCTTCAAATCGAGGGCAATTTTTGTTCCATCTCTAGCTACAAAAGTAATATCTGGATAGTGATTCTGATGTTCACATAAAATCATTTCATAACCGTTTTTAGTACAAAATTCTGAAAGTGTTGGAAATAGCATCAGCTCGATGACTTTTGATGCAACTTTTGTATCCACTGAAATCGTATAAATATTCTTATAAACATCAATGAATCCCTTTACGATCCAATCACCGGCGTCAGTAGAAATCGCTTTTTTAAATTCATCAAAATACGCCGTTAATTGCTGCTTAAAAGTAGTAACAGTTGCTGAGGGCATAAGCATTAGGTGCCAATAAGTAATAATTCTTTGGAGGTTCCATTCTTTGATAGTACATATTTATATTCACCATAGTATTGTATTGCTACTGATTTTTTATATTTCTTTAATAGATCTATTAGCTCATTTTCGGATGGTATGCCGTCGCTACGATACGAAACAACGATCGTGCTATCCTGAAATTTTTTAAACAGTCGATCAAATCCATCTACAATTTTATCCTTGTCATTCCAGACATTTTTCTGAGGAATCAAACGCTTATGCTTCGAGTCATAATCAATTTTATTTTGCCATTCGTCATAATTTGTTAAGCCTTCTAAAAAATGATAGAAACTGTGATAATCAACTCCGATACCAGTAGATGAAATATATGGGGAGTCTATGTAAACAAGATCATAGTTCTCGGGCGCATCAAAAACATCTAAGTTCAATGCTTGGTTAGCCTCCCCATTGTCGAAAATTGCTCGGTTAGCCTCTAGTACAAATTTCTTAAAATAATCATCAAAAGACCTATCCCAAGTAATTTTATTACCAAATGATCGTTCAACATCGGCAGTCCTAACATATAGATTCTTCCTGTGAAAAAGATTGTATGGACGTTTTATAATGCAAGCTTGGGCTAAGGCAAAAAAAGCAATCCCGAACTTATAGGTATCAGGTAAATTACGCATGTTTGTTATCCTTCTATCAATCCATCGATTTTCTTCATCAGTAAAATATATATCATGGAAACTTTGCTCAATAAAATCTGGATAATTAATCTCTGAATGGTCAGACAATACCCATTCCACCTCTTTTTCAGTAAGAGTTTCATTCTTATTCTCAATGAGTGCAGAGGCCATTAGGTAATTGAATTTTAGATAGTCATTGTAAGTAACAACTTTTCCTTCTTGCTTAAAGCGATAAGCAACAGTGCCAGTACCACCAAAAATATCGAGGCAAGTATTAAAATTTAAGTTTTTGATCTGCCACCAAATCCATTCCAATAATTTTGCCTTGCTTCCTTGGTATCTCGTTTGAGGAAACTGATTGGCGATTTTCAGTTCTTGTGCCGGAAATAATGTTAGTGGCTGCACAGCAAAACTATATCAAAAACTAGCGATTTGACCAATTACGTTGCTGTGCGTGAGTCAAAAATGCTTTATAGTTAGTACTCATGAGTACCAATAGTCATTCTCCGGAGCGAGTAAAACACCTAGAGCTTATACAGTCTGTGATTTCAAGAATGGCCAATAACTCCTTTTTGCTAAAAGGATGGAGTGTGACTATCGTCGCAGGTCTTTTTGCAGTTGGCACAAATGATGGTGATTTTCTAATGGTAATTTTAGCCGTTTTGCCAATCTCAGCTTTTTGGTACTTAGATGCATTTTATCTAAGACAAGAAAGGCTTTTCCGCAGAGTCTACGACAAGGCATTACTAAATGAAGTAGAGCTGTTTGCCTTGTCGACCGAGGCCTACAAATGTGACGTTCATGGCGTAATCACAATAATGTGGGCTGAATGCAATAGGTATTTCTATGGTGTGTTACTATTAATTGCCTTATTTTTTTCACTTCTCGTTTATGGCTCGCAACGTGTACTTCAGCTTCCATTACGACAGGGATTCGTGGAGAGCAGGCATTGTCAGGAATTCCAACGTGATTTCAAGTTACGACAAGACTTATACAGATAGCGCGGAATGGGAGGCAATTAAAAAATCCTCTGATGATGCCGTAAAGAAGTGGATTACTGAACAGCTAAAGGGAACTACAGTAACTGTTGTATTGATTGGCAAAGAAACATCGACACGCAAGTGGGTACAATACGAGATAGCAAAAAGTGTTGAACTAGGAAAAGGTTTACTTGGCATATATATACATAAAATTGAGAATGCATCTAAGGAAACAGACGAGGCAGGTGATAATCCGCTTCCTTCTGGTTATCCGACTTACCTTTGGTACAAGGATGACGGAAGAGAAAATTTAGGAAAATGGATTGAAAAAGCTGCAACTGCTGCCGGCTTATAATATGAAATGTGAATTTTGCCAAATAATTGAAAGGCAATCACAAGCAAGTATTGTTTATGAAGATCAGAAAGTAATCGCCATAGTTCCACTCAGTCCCTTTACTAAAGGGCATACTTTGATAATTCCTAAGTTACACGTTCAGTCATTCTTGGAGGTAAATGAAGAAATGCTTTCACATATGATGCATGTTGCACGTGAAATTGGGATTGGTATTACCAGATCAGATTTTAGCGGTGATGGTCTAAATCTTTGGCTCTCGGATGGCAAAGAAGCTGGGCAAACTGTCATGCATGTTCATTTGCACATTTTCCCTCGCTATAAAGGTGACGAGTTTTTTGTAAAATTTCATTCTCAAGAAAATACCAATCAAAGTAGCCTTAATAAAATGGCCAAAGAAATTAGTGAAAATTTGCCCAATAGCTCAGTGAATTGATAGGAAGCAGCTCCACTCCCTAATCTTGACCTCAAAAAGGTTCCAACTTTTTCGTATCATCTCCACCAACATTGACATAATCTAACAAACATTTATAATAAAAATATTATGAAATCTGATGCCATATCTGAAGGCATAGGCGTCTCTATATTGATTGAGACAGATCAAGATGCAGATGCAGTAGTTGCCGATATTCGTGAGACATTTGCTGGGATAATTTACCACAAAGTATTGGTTCTTCATGTAACTGACGGAAAGGCAACCATTGGAATATCCGTGCCCACATGCCAAACCCTGAACGACTTACTGAGTATCACAGCGATACTTAAAGAAAAATACAAGATTCTTTCGGGTACATTTGGAGATTGGAAATTTGAAGCCGAATCCAAACCTGTCTAATGCTTTATGCCCACCATTCATGTAAAAACTGAGGCTGCGGAATTTTGGCAAGCGATGCCGGAAGATGCGCAGCTTGGTGATGAAAGCCTTTTCCCTCTTGAAGGTGGTCAAGATTCTCAAGCGTTAGTTGAAGCCTTGAATGTACCAATACAAACTTCACTATGTATATCCAGATACGATGCAACTGTTGTTCTTTTTACTCTTCAGCGTCTCTTTGGGGAACGCTTTGATCACATAGTCAGTTACACACCTCCATCGTCATCAGAACAGGACAAAGCAGGTTCTATTGTCGTTACTGCGGATGGTATTAATGAACTCATCCGTCAACAGATTGCGCGAGTATCTGGTGGCCACACTCTTGAGATTCCCCTGAGATATGTGTCAATTGAGGAAGAGCTTGATGTTGAATTACGCTCATACTGCGAATCGGTGCAAATCAACAAGTTATCTGATGAATCTAGAGCGACCGATGAAGTAGCAAAGTCCTGGCTCCTCAATAATATTTGCTATCTCTTGCCTGGGAATTCTATGAGAGAAAGGATGGTGCAGGACAGGCAGAGAAAACTTCAGGGCAACAAACTTACTACGGAAATCATTGACGAAGCATTGCGCCAAGCTGGAATTGAAGAAGGGCTTATCCAACTCACGGATCAAGAAAAAGGAGATTTAGGCGATAATACAAGTTTGGCATATGCAGAGAACGTTACAAAGCTATATGAGGCTTACGCAATTCTCAGAAGACAGGGGTTTGGCTATTGGGATATTTGCGGCTAGCTGTCATGTTTATGAGCAAAATTGGCTCGACATTATGGAAATCTCATCAAACACTTGGTTCCAACTTTTTCGTATCATCTCCACCAATGGCTTATAGAAGCCATCAATTGCATTCAGATGGTTCATATTACTGATTATCAACTCTCAATTTGAGGACTAGCCCATGGTCTGATCAATTAATCGACACACCCATCAACTCACTATCTTCGTACGTGAACGTGTAAACAGCGGTGCCGTCTGTTAGACTTGTGATGTCACCTTTTGCATTCCGCGACAAAATCGTAACGTTACCGTCTGTTTCGAACCGATGCCGTGCACCGCCCTGACTAACAGGAAGGTGCTCAACAACCTGCCGTAGCATGGGATAGCTATCGCCCTGCCGGATACCGGTGATCAGGTTCGCCCAAAATACATATTTCCCAAGGAGCTGGTATCGACCCCTGCTCGCGGAATTTATCGCAAGACGGAGGAACTCCTTGTTGTTCACATACCAGCCGACGTTCGTGTTCGCTGCGTCCTCCGCATACCGACTGTATGAATAGTCCGTGCTGACCTGAGGGAAGATCACGAAATCATCCGTAAGATGATCCCTGCTCGATCGGTCGTAGAGATCCCCCCATTGGTGATCCAGCACGGATCCGCCGTAGTCGAAGATCAAGTGTCCTGCTTCGTGGATTATGACGCTGTCTATCAGAGAACTTTGGAATTCATCTAATGCACTCTGAAAGGAAAGCTGATAATCACTGATCGGATAGTAGATGGTTCGATTAGCAGCCCCCGTATTGGCGGGATACTCCCGATAAAAGTCTAGTACATCCCAGACCGGGCTGAAATCGTAGGTATCGAATAATACGTTCAGAGCATCGATGATGCCGTGATTGCGGCTTAGAACCTCTGCGCGGTCCGCCACGAATACGCCGTGATTCATCCAGAACCCATGGATGGAATCTTTACGCTGCTGGAAATCATCAGGCCCAAATGTCTTGTCTCCGCTGAAAGGTACGATGAATCGATCCAACAGAGGTAGTACGTCCGCACGCCTGTCGAGTGCCTTGGCGGATAGAGCAATGTTCACCAATAAAGTGGCCTCAGGTCCAGGGGGCTGCTGTGCGAGAGCAGAACTGATGTTTTCCTGCAAATTTGCGAGGAGTAGCAGAGAGAGGGATACACGCTGGTTTGTATCCGGGAACCCCTGCATGAGGAGAAGTGCCGAAAAGCGTATTACACTCATCTGATTGGCAAATTCCAGGCTTCCTGCTGCAGAAAAACGGTCTATAAGGATGGTAATGATACGATGCTGTTGCTCCGGTGTAAGCATTTTCAATGCGATGAGGCGGTCATCAGGTGAATACACAAGAAATACCCGAGAGACCATGTTCTGAAATGCGTCAAGTGTATTCTCTGCTTCTGCGCGTTCGATGATCGTATCCATGATACTGCGATAGATGGTCAGACTGCTCTGAGACTGACTGCTCCCTTTCGGGAAGAAGTAGTGAGCCTGCAAGACAAATAATGCAACTTCTGTGGCCTCCTGAGTGGTAGCAGTTTTCTGCTTTCCCATTGCATACCAAGGATCGACGAACTGGAGGAGTGCTGAAGGATTCACAGACTCAAAGTAAACTGATCGCATCTTAGAAAGGTTGCGATTGAGATGCAGCTCGGCAATGTTTTCAAGAAATGCTTGAAAGCGGGGATGTTCTGATCGGTCTTGACTTATCAGGTCGCCGATCAATGTTGTGTAGAGCCCTTTCGATGTGATGAAGTCTCCCTCCAGAGGAAACGGCCTATTTTGGTTCCCATACCTATACTCCGGGCTAAGCACAAATAGCCGTGAGACCCGCGTACGAAGTCCTTCGATAATCTCGCAGAAATTATCTGCCATTCCAGCAGGATCGGGCAGATAGTTCAGATCCCAGTCAGCACGGATGATCCCTACCAGATATGCAACCTGTTCGGCAGGAACACTGATCGACTCTATCACCGAACGAATCGGCTGGCCGAAATTGCTAAGTGGAAGGTTCCTATGTTGATGAAAAACATCCAGAATGGCTTTCGCCATGAAGAACCGAGTTTCGCTCGACACGTCGTCAGCACTACTATGAACCGCAAGGTAGTTGTTGAGTGGATAAAACGGATTATCCTTAGGCTGTTGCCCACGAACGAAGAGTGCGATCTGCCGTGTGAAGATTGGAAGAGCATCCGGTGGATCGGTGGTTTTTCCGATACCTGCATATATGATGCCCCCTCCATCGTCCACAATTCCCCAAGCGGTCCAGTCCGTACCATCCACAGTGGCAACGTAGAAACCGTTCATACCGCTGATCGCAGGTTCGTTGGGTGTGGATACGAAGGGGGTGAGTGTGAAGTTAGAAAGCTTAACTTGGTTTTGATATTGATAGAACTCCGCGAGTTCGGAAGCCGCCCTCGTAGCGGCACAGGATTCTGTCGTTCCGTCACCACACACGACCGTTGTGTGACACTCGGTGTCACAGTAGGTGCAGGTCGAATCGCTGACAGGGGTACAAACAATCCCGTTGTCACTGCCCTGATCACACTGTTCCCCCAGATTCTTCTGCACAGTCCTGTCCCCGCACCACTGGAGTTCACGCACGGTAAACGTCACGTCGGGTTCCTCCACAATAATGAGGTATCGTGCATTGGCATCCAGCGTGATTTCCGACAGGTGCTTGAATATGACATCGGTACTTACATTCGCGAACTGTCTCGGGACAGAGTGTGCATCGAAAAGATCATTATCTGAGGCGAAGAACTCGCCTGGAAATAGGTAGGAATACTTATAATCAATCAGATTGCCGTTCACATCGATCAGGACGGTCTTGCTCTCCGTCCGCCTCTGCTTCTCGATGGATGCATCCTGCGTCGTATACTTATATCCATAGAGCCTCTTTCCTCTTGTGAGTACAGTGGAGAGTGGAGCGCCACTGGAAAACGATGTCGGATCGAAGGGGGTGGTAACAAAGGTAATGTCATTAATGCCAAAGGGCTCGAAGATCTCGTGATTTTCGAAAGTCATGTCAACGATGGCGTGGCTGTCAATCGTAGAACCGATAGTCGAGAGCTGACCTTTAAGACTCGAAAAGCGACCAAAAGGAAGAGGGATGTCTTCGGAAGAAGCGGACGGGGATGCCTGATAAGTTAGAATAACAAGAAACAGGCTCTTCGGGAAATCGAGTGGGTAGCAATTTGAACTTCTCCGCAACCTGAAGAGCAGAACACCGAGAAAAAACCTGTTACGGTCTGTGACATGCTTCACTCTCTGAAAACACACGGACTTTACGA
>JAQTSK010000027.1 GCA_028711345.1 Candidatus Peribacteraceae bacterium | reverse complement strand
CTCATTGGAAAAACAAAATTGAACTGCATCGTGGCATTCAGAAGCAGCGTAGAAAACAAATGATGGATTACCTTCTTGAAAGATGATCAGAACATATTTGTAGCATTCATTTTTTCCCTATATGCCCGAATATTTGTTACAATGAATCCATGAAAAAATTCGCAGTGATTTTCGATATCAATGGAACCCTGATCGATACGGAGAAAGCACACTTTGAGGGATACAGAGAGGCCCTGCGTCCATTTGGAATCAAAATGACCATTGAAGAATTCACCGATACGTGGTCGAGACAGGGGAAGAAGCTGAACGACTTTCTGGAGCAGATCGGACGACATGAGCTGGTACCTGATTTCGAAGCGATCAAGCGGAAGAAGGACGACATCTTCCAAGCAACGCTTTCTCAGCGGATCGCGCTCATGCCGGGAGCGAAGGAAATCTTGCAATTGCTTGCAGACGCACACATCCCCCTTGGATTGGATACGTCGGGAAGCGGAGAGAATATGGAGATGATGCTCTCACTTTTCGGTCTTACCGAATTCTTCAACCATGTCGCCAATGGCGACACGAAGATCGACGAAGGAAAGTACGGCAGTAGAAAATGGAAGGCGTCACGACTCAAGTATCTCGCCGATCTGTTCGGTCTTCCGCCCGATCATTGCGTCATGGTTGGTGACGCCGAAAAGGACCTTCAGGGAGCCAAGGACGCCGGTATGCGTGTTATTGCCATCCCGAATATCTATACAAGAACACAGGATTTCTCCGTTGCCGATGCAATGCATGAATCACTCAAGAATCTGACGGTTGAATCGTTCAGTTGTTTGATTTGACGTGGCGGAGCTGACGGGACTCGAACCCGCGACCTCTGCCGTGACAGGGCAGCGCTCTAACCAATTGAGCTACAGCTCCACATGAGGATGAAAGAAAGAACAGACTATGGGATAGGTACCGACTTCAGTGACCCCTGCCGTGACCCGACTACGCGCTGCGGCGCTTCGCCGGGCAGGCAGGGCAGCGCTCCCTGCCCGTCCGTAGCTCCGGCTCACCGGAGCGAAGGCGGGTAACCAATTGAGCGCTGGCTCCAGCGATGTGGAGATTTTAAAAACAGTGTCACAAAGATCAGGCGGCGCTGCGGTCTCGATTGCAGCCGCACAATTCTCATTGGTTATCGACCAAATGTCAAACCGTAGAACACCCCTTCGGCATTCGTGACTGCCGTGGCCCGCCAGCTTTGTCCGAAGCCACGTACACTAGAAGTCGTCCCAATGAACATCAATTCCAAGGCCAGGCTTTGCGGGAGCGATGAGAGTTCCGTTTTCGATGCGTAATCCGCTGCATGGATCTGCCGCGAGATTGAGAAAGGAATCCAAATCAACATGCGTGCTGTTTGGATCTGCAAGTGCACAATGCAACCCCGCCGCAATGGAGAGCTGGGACTCTCCCATGCATCCCTGCAAAGTGAAGCATCCCGCTCGTTCGCATGCCGCACTGATCGAGCGATTGGGAGTGATGCCTCCATGCTTCATAAGTTTGAGTGTCACTCCATTTGCATACGGGTTTTGTTCCAGAGCAGCAGCATCTTCGAACGTCAGCAATGCTTCATCGGCAACGATGGGGAGGATGTGAAGTTCAACGAGCGCCCTCATGCCCTTCGTGTCCTCTTTTGCGATCGGCTGCTCCACGAAGGTAACACCAAGTTTCTCCGCGGCAAGACAGAAGTCATGCGCCTGAGTTCGGCTGTATCCTTGATTAGCATCCGCTGCGATAACCGCCTGTGTGTGCTGACGTCGCACGGCCTCGATACGCCCGAGGTCTTCTCTATAATTGTTGCCTACTTTCATCTTCAAATGCCCGAATCCTCCAGCAATCAGTCGGTTCGCAATATCGACAGAGATGTCCTTGTCGACTAGTGGAATAGTGACAAACAGCGGAAGCCGATCACGTTGAGCGCCGAATAATCGGAAAAGCGGCTTCCCCTCTAATCGTGCTAAGCAGTCGAAGAGTGCCATATCCAATGCGGCCTTTGCGGAGGGATGACCCGCAATCGCCTCTTGCATTCTTCCGAGGACGTCAAACGCATGCGTGAACGTCTTTCCGTGCAACATATCACGCAAACTTTCCAGCGTCGCACAGACGGTTTGCTCAGTTTCTCCGGTCACATCGGTGGGGGCTGCGCTTCCGTAGCCGATTGCATCATCAGTTTCAATGCGAAGGAAGATGTTTGTTGAGGTGTACTCGGCTTCATGTGAAGTCACAAGAGGCAAGCTGCGGGGGATGTGAGCTATCTTCCATTCCAAAGTTTTTATGCACAACATCGTCCACATCTTACGGCGTGCAGCATTCGATTCCAAACATATACTCGAAATTGCTTAATGCTTCCGGCCAAGCTTGAACCACACCCCTTCGTTCGCTAAAGCTATGGAGGGCAGGCAAGTGGTTCCGCCACTTAAATCCATCAGCTAGTCTCTGATAATGTCTCCTCGGATTCCGGCGGGTTTCAGGTAACAAAATCCGGTCGTACTGCCGCTTCGAGGATCGGGTACGGATGCCTCCTGCGCCGATGACGAAGGAAGAAGCCTACACCGGAGCCGAGCATGATTGCAGCAAGGAGCACGGCCGCGGTTTTTTTGCCATGCAACGCGGGAAATGTGAGAGCCAGCGTCATACGGAATCCGGGGAAGGATGATAGAAGCAATCACTGAGACGAAATTGCGGCCGTTCTATTTAAACCGAACCAATTGCAGGCATCGCGGTTATCTGGTGTTCGGTCATGTGTCGGCTTTCCGGTCCTTCGATTTGAACATATGACCGAAGCTACCCGAGCCACACACTCGTAAGATCCGTGACCGCGTACCGTCTGTATCTTCAGTCGGCTCTCTTCCCCCGCGAATCCATGCATCTGCAGAAGTTCATGATCGGCTGCGTTCTTATTCTTGACGCAAGTCTGTTCAGCGCCTGCGCGGCAAAGCCGGAAGTCCTCCTGGATGTCCCCTTCTCGCCGCAATCTCCGGACGGCACGTGGGATCCGCTCCATGAGGAAGCCTGTGAGGAAATGTCCCTCATCATGGTCCGTCACTTCCTAGAGGGCACGCCGCTCACCCGATTAGATGCGGAGGAGGAGGTGCAGGCGATGGTCGCATGGGAGACCGAGAACGGCTACGGGGTGGATGTGAGTGTCGCACAGGTTGCCGACATTGCGGCCGCTCTGTACGGATACCGCGCTCGCGTGCTCACCGACGTCACCGCCGACACACTCCGGTCGGAATTATCCAGAGGAAACGCGATCATTCTTCCGGTGGCGGGCAGGGAACTCAGGAATCCGTTCTTCGAAGGAGAGGGTCCGTTCTACCACATGCTGGTTGTCATCGGATACACGGAGGAGGGATTCATCACTCATGAGCCGGGGACGGTCAGGGGGGAGCGGTACGTGTACCCGGAGGAAGTGCTCATGAACGCCCTGCATGACTGGACCGGAGCCAAAGAACAGATTGCCACCGGACAGAAGAAAGCCCTCATTCTGAGGAGGGAATCATGACTGGAGACGAATTGCGCCCATGTGTTCCCGCATCGGGTGATGCATCGCCGGTCACTTCTTCGGTCTCTTTTTCCTCCTCATCATCAGGGAATCCGGAATCGGGAGGGCCAACTCACGGAAGACCCACGAAGCGCTGTCCAACACGGATCCGGCCGTATGGGTTTTCTTCTTTCCGTACTTGGCAGGGAGCGGTTTGGAGGCCATGGAAGCGGGGGGAAAGTACATACACAGTGACGGCTCGCAAGTCGTTCTATTACAGGAAAAGCGGATCTTTCACTTCCTTGTGTCCTCCCGGATTGCGGAGTCCTTGTCCCGTCCGGTGACAGAACATCTTCGATGGCTTTCGTGAGACGAAATTAACCCGCGTCTTCTTTTTTGTGTTTCACACTCTCCTTACCGGAGCCGATCCGGTCGGTACGGTGGAGCCACTACTTCTTTCCCCCATTCTTTTATGAAATCGGTCAATACCGTGACCATTCTCGGGCACGTGACCAAGAATCCCGAGGTCAAAACCATTCCGAGCGGCCAGATTGTCTGCTCCTTCGGACTCGCCACCAATCGCGTCTGGAAAGATGCCAAGGGCGACAAGCAGGAGGCTGCCGAGTTTCACAACATTATCGCGTGGGGCAAGCTCGGCGAGTTCTGCGGTCAGTACGTGAAGAAAGGCAAGCCGCTCTTCGTCACCGGCCACCTGAAGACGCATTCGTGGGAGAATCCCCAGAAAGTGAAGCTGTATAAAACCGAGGTCATTGTCGACGACGTTGTGTTGCTCGGCGCCAAGGACAAGAGTCCGGAGACCGAACAGGCGGCAGAGCCCGAGACGGCCGCAGCGGCTGCGTAAGATTGTATTCGGTTTGGTCCCCGATATCCCTCTCTTCGCTCGGATCCTCCTGCTATCCCTCTCCTTCCGCCTCAGCGGAGGGAGAGGGCAGGGAGAGGGAGGAAGATCTCTTTCCGGTCATCATTCCCATTGCTTATGAACTCCTCACGCCAAATCAAATTGGCAAAAACTCTGCGACAACGCCAAACAATCTTTGAAGCGCGTCTGTGGTCGCGTCTTAGGAATCATCGTTTCCATGGATACAAATTCCGTAGACAGCACCCCATCGGACGGTGGATTGCGGATTTCGCTTGCATTGACCGGAAGCTGGTTATTGAACTTGATGGAGAATCGCATGCACTCCAATCCCGGGAAGATGCCATGCGGGACGAAGACCTGACGAACAGCGGTTTCTTCGTCCTGCGTTTCCGGAACAGCATCATCAAAGACTCGTTCGGCTGGTGCCTCCAGCGGATTTTGATGGCACTCGAGCGGGACATTGCACCGCCCTCTCCCTACCCTCTCCCCCCTCTGCGGAGGCGGGAGAGGGATAATGGATGTCTAGGCGATTCAAACACTGAGAATTCTTCGAAGGAACTTGATCGAATACTCTCGCAGATCAAGCCGGAACAACTTCACGGCGAACAATTTGGAGACACTGTTGTCGGGCGAGAGCGATGGTGGTTATGAGTAAAGTCGAACATTCGGTGACGTTTTACAAACCTGTGTTTTTGATTGAAAGAGATTGGCTTTGGCAAGAGGGATTTTTTGATGCCGGCAGGATCTTCATCCCTCTCCTTCCGCCTCAGCGGAGGGAGAGGGCAGGGAGAGGGAGTAAAATCTCCGAAATAGCTTCTGCCTGCATTGATTCACTCTGCTACAGTGGCAGCTGATGAACATCAGACCTGAAGACGTTCACGGCTTCCTGAAGAAAAGGGAAGTGCATGTTTTCTCCGAACTCAAGAAAGTTTGCGAGATCCCTTCACCGACGTTTCACGAAGAAAAGAAGATGCGATTGTTAATGGAGAGATTGAAGGAGTTGGGATTGCAGGAGGTGAGGATCGATGCGACCGGCAATGCCACAGGGAAAATAATCGGCGATCCGGCCGACAGGAAATTCGTTCTGATTTCCGCTCACGGCGATACCGCGTGCGAGTCTCCGGTACCGATAAAAGTGGAGGAGAAAGGCGGCCATCTTTTTGCGCACGGCATCTGCGACAACACGGCAGGGATCACAGCAGTCCTGACGTTTCTGAATTATCTTCGGACATCTGATGTCACATTGCGGCACAACTACCTGATTGCTTTCACCGTCGGCGAGGAAGGGCTCGGTGCAAAGCGCGGCATGAAAGGGCTGATGCACGATTACCGGAAGAAGATACGATATGCGGTGAATGTCGAAAGTCATGACATCGGCAGAGTGACGAATGCGTGTGTCGGACAGCTTCGGGGACAGCTCAAGATTGTCGCAAAACAGAAAGGTGCTCACAGTTGGCGGGACTTTGGTGAACCGAATGCGGTAGTGATTCTTTCCCGTATCATCAGTGACTTTTCGAACGTGAAGATTCCGAGCGGATCGACGTATAACATCACTGAGATTAAGGGCGGCAGGGGGATCAACGCGATTCCGGCTGAAGCTGAATGTTTGTTCGAATGTCGATCGGAAAAGCAGAAAGATCTCGATGTTCTTGCGAAAAGCTGGGAACGAATCTTTTCGCGGCATTGTTCAAAAAACGTGAAGGCACGATTCGAGATTCTTGCGACGACGCGGGCGGCATCACTCCCGAAATACCATCCGATGTTTCACATCACGCAGCGGGTTCAGAGATCGCTTGGGATCGAACCGTACTTCAAAACCGGGAATACCGATGGCGACGTTCCGCTGGCACGTGGCATTCCGACGGTGACGCTCGGTTCAAGCAACGGTTTCGCAACACATTCGCTGGAGGAGCACATGGAGAAAGACACGTACCTGCTTGGTATCGAGCAGATCATCCGCATCCTTCTGAAGCTGGATCGAGAATTGAAACAGTGATGAGCCCACCTCTTCTCCCCACGCTTCTTCGCCGGCTGATTTTTCGACTCTTTGGTCGACCTCCATCAGTGTTTCTTTTAATAAGAAGTCAGAAGTACTTGAAACGTCACCAAGTCACTTGGACAAAGACCACAATCACGATTACCGCATAGATCCATGAGAAGACAAGAAGTCGATACGAGATCGCTGTTTTGGCAAAAAGGGAATAGAGCGTGTGCAATCCTCCGAGTATGCCCAACGCAATGCCGACGTAGGCAGCCGCTCTGTACATACTCATTTCCGATGTCCATCGAGGGGCGAAGCCAAGGAAACCGACACTGAGATTAAGTAGATAGGAAATGAAGGACTGAAGCACGATGAGTAACAAAGCGAGTGCTGTGCGCAAGGGGGTAAACATATACTGAATGAAGGAAGGAGAGTCTCAGATTACTCTAGTGTGGACATACTTGCATAAGCGCTCACTGATGCGAATCGGCATTATCCGCTGTCCCCCACGCCTTCGTCATGTACTCCCCGATGCACCGGTGTGTGTTGAAGTGCCCCGCGAGTCCGATCGTGCGCTTCATCCGGCGCATCCAGCGCACGTGGTCGCGATAGTAGAACTCGGGAATCACCTGGTATTGCAGTTGGGTATAAAAATCCTCCGCGTCGATCTGCCGTGTGTCGTCGGCATCCAGCGCCTGTGACAGCGGTCCGATCCGCCAGCCGGACTGCGGGTCCATTTCGTGGCCCTTGATCCACCAGCCGTCGAGCGTGGAAAGATTCAATGTACCGTTGATCGCTGCTTTCATTCCTGATGTTCCTGATGCTTCATGCAGCCGTGTCGGCGTGTTCAACCACACATCGGCTCCCGCCACCATCAGTTTGGCCAGCTCAGGATTGTAGTTCGGAAGGTAGACGATCTTCACGGTGTCCTTCAGGGCTCGCGATCGTTCGATCATCCGCTGGATCACATCCTGCCCGAACTGGTCCGCCGGATGCGCGTTGCCTGCGTGAATGATCTGCACGTGACCGCCGCAGACTTCTTTGAGACGCTCGAGGTTGGTGTAGAGGAGTTCGGGGCGCTTGTATGCCACGACGCGACGGGCGCTCGCAATGGTGAGCGTATCTTCCTGCAGCGGTGATACCGCATACTGATTGGCGATGGCGAGGAGACGGCGCTTCGCGGCATGGTGGGCATCACCCAATTCATTATCCGGAATTTCGCGGCAGTGCTCGGAGAGGAGATGCGGATTGTTCTTCCAGCCGACTGCGTACTTGTCGAACAGCGTCTGCATCTCGGGGCTCGTCCAGCGCGGCAGATGAACGCCATTGGTGATGTAATCGATGTTCTCGCCGGGGAACATCTGGTTACTGACCATGCCGTGGACGCGGGAGACGGCGAAGCTCCTCTTGCTCAAGTGCATTGCCAGATGCGTCATCGACAGTTGATCCGCCCCTGCGAGATTTTTGATATGCCACGGCAGGTTGTCCCCCATCACGCGCCACGCCATGTCGTACGGGAACACGTCATGCCCCGCTTTCACCGGCGTGTGTGTCGTGAACGCGCAGGATGGACGGACGGCTTCATCTTTGAATCCGCGCTCTTTAAGCAGTTCAAGCGTCAGGAACGCCGCGTGTCCTTCATTCATGTGGAAGGTGCCGATATCGCCGTATCCGAGGGCTCGCAGCATTCTCACACCGGCGATGCCCAGCACCGCTTCCTGCTTGATGCGCATGACGCCGTCTCCTCCATACAAGTATGAGGTGATGGCACGATCCTCACTCCGATTCTCCGGCACGTTCGTATCCAAAAAAATCACCGGCACCTCATGCCCGTTGGACCGGATCGGCAGCACCCACGCTCCGACGGTGATCGCTCTGCCTTCGAGTGTGACAGTGACTTTCTGCGGCAGGAGTTCCAGATATTGCGCGGGATTCCACCCCATTTCTTCGTACGACTGCGATCCGTCGGACCGGATGGTCTGGTGCATGTAGCCGTGCTGCCAGCACATCGTGACGCACGCGGCAGGCACTCCCATATCCGCAGCCGACAACATCAGATCCGCCGCCAGCATTCCCAGTCCGCCGGCATACGTCGGCACCTCTGCCTTGAGGCCGATCTCCATGGTGAAGTAGGCGACGGTGAGGGACATATATATTATTGACATTATATCAATAATAGTGGAAAAATACAATATTGAATTGGGGGGAAATTTGGCAAAGGTACCTGTGGTATAGTGTTTTCATGACCGAAGCCGATGTCATTGCTCATTGGCGACAGGGGGCGAGGGATGCCTTGCGAATGGCACATCTTGCTCATGGAGACGGACGGCATGCTTTGACGTTATTTCATTGCCATCTAGCGGTTGAGAAAGCCATGAAATCACTCTTCATGCAGGAGAAGAAGAAAGAGGCGCCCCCCACGCATAACCTTGTATTTATTGCAGAGAAGCTCAAACGTCCGTGGTCCGGTGAAGAGCGACGTCAACTGACATTTCTGACGCAGTATGCCGTTGCCGCGCGTTACGATGACCCTGTCTGGGCGGAACACGAGGCGACAGCGGAGAATGGTGCGCAGTGGATCGCCGTAACGGAAAAATTCCTTTCCTCTCTCCTCCCATGAAACGCAGTGCAGGTGTACGCATCGCACGACAGGTGAAAGCATCCTTACTGGAGCTTGGTTTTCCCGTGAAACGCGTCCTCCTTTTCGGATCGGTTGCGCAGAATACCGCAACATCAGGAAGTGATATCGATATAGCGGTTGTGTGTGATCCGTTTCGTTCGTCGTCGATGGAAGAGAGGGTTGATATTCACCTTGCAAGCATGGATGTGGATAGCAGAGTGGAAACCGTCACACTCCATCCCAAGGATTTCAAGCGTCCATTCTTCACGTTGGGTAAGGAGATCGAACGGACAGGAGTGGAGGTATGATGAATTTTCTGATTCCTTCGTATGATGATCACAGTCGATCTCCGCACTACTTCACTTCTCTCTGCAGGACAGGCATCTTCCGCTTCCCTATCAACATGATCCCCATCGACCCCCACATCTTCCGCGCCTACGACATCCGTGGAAAAGCCGGCTCACAGATAACCGAAGACGCCTGCGAACAGATCGGCTATGCATTCGGGGTGATCGTGAAGGAGCGCTACAAGGTCGATCATCCGAAGATTGTGGTGGGGCGGGATGCCAGAACGCACAGTGCAGGATTCGATCAGGCTGTCACAATAGGTTTGCTCGCAGCGGGTTGTCACGTGCTCTCGATAGGTCCGACGCCGAGTCCGGTCAACTACTTCACGATCGTGACGCAGAAGCTGGACGGCGGCATCCAGATCACGGCGAGCCACAATCCGGGAACGGATAACGGACTCAAGCTGCAGGTGCGTGATGCGGAGGCGTTCAGTGGTGATGACTTGCAGGAACTTCGTGTAAGAATTGAAAGAGGAACCAAGCGAACAGCGAACAGCGACCCCACTTCGCCAAGGCTGCGAGGGGCAAGCCAGCGAACAGAAGACGAGCTGACCGCTGACCGCCCGCTTGTTGCGAGGTTCGCCTCCGGCGACTCATCGCTGACCGCTATCAACGCAGTTGATCCTTACTTTGATCACTACTCAACGCTCTTCGACGGGATGGGCCGTGGGCTTTCCATTGTGACCGACTGCGGCAACGGGATCGCGGGGCCGGTGAACAATGCGATCCTCCGGAAGATCGGCTGCAGGATTACCGATCTGTACAGCGAGCCCGACGGCACGTTCCCGAACCACCTCGCAGATCCCAGCAAGTGGGATACGCTCAAGGAGTTGCAGGAGGGCATTATCAAGACGAAAGCTGACGGCGGCTTGGCATTCGACGGAGACGGAGACCGCGTCGGGCTGGTCGATGAACTCGGGAAGATCCATACGGCAGACGAAATGCTTCTGCTGCTTGCAAAGCGCTATCTGCAGAAGTTTCCGGATTCACCTGTCGTTTTCACCACGAGCATGTCTTCCACGCTCGTAACCGAGATCGCCAAGTGGGGAGGGAAGCCGGTGATGTGCGCCGTCGGACATTCCGTTGTCGAACATACGATGAGACATGAAGGCGCGCCGCTCGGCGGGGAGCAATCCGGACACTTTTTCCTGAAGGACGTCGCCTACGGCTACGACGATGCGCTTGCAGTCGCGCTTGTTCTGATCGCCATCCGTCACGACGAAGGCAAACCGTTTTCCGAATTGTTCAAAGAATTTCCGACGGTGTTTCACGCACCGGAACTGCGCCCGCACTGCGCTGATGGTGAGAAGACGCGGATTATTGAGTCAATCACGAAACATTTTTCCACGCTCTATCCCGTGAATACCATGGATGGCGCCCGCATCGATTTCGGCGACGGCGCATGGGCAAATATCCGGCAGAGCAATACGGCGCCAAAATTATCCGTCTGTCTGGAGGCACGTAGCGAAAAGAAGCTGGAGGATATTACAGAGATTGTCCTTCGTGAGCTAAGAACATACAAAGAGATTGAGCTATAGCCATTTTCGATCAACGTCCCGCGATGGTCTTATAAGGAGGGCTTGTAGCTATTCGCCATTAGCTGTTAGCTAGCAGGCACTGCTCTATGCCCAACCTTCTTTCGATGACCGGTCGCAAATGGATACTCCGATCTGAGGAGCAGCGGACACCTGACATACTTATTGATGCGCTGAAGAATGAGCGTCAGCTTGGTCCGTCTTCATCACCAACATCTCTCTCTGATCCCTTTTTGTTTCCGGAGATGGGGAAAGCCGTTCAGAGAATTCAGGCTGGCGTTCAATCAAAAGAGATAGTCGGAATTTTCGGCGACTACGATGCCGATGGCATCACGGCGGCTCTCCAGCTGGTGCGATTTTTCCGACGACATGGCATCGAGCCGATCGTGCATCTCCCCGATCGCGTCACCGAAGGGTACGGCATGAAGACGAAGAGCATCGATGCATTGCATGCTAAAGGAGTGACCCTTCTGATCACGGTCGACACCGGTATCAGTGCGCATGCAGAGATAGCGCACGCCAAAGCGCACGGGATCGATGTCATCGTCACCGATCACCACCGGCCGCAGGGAGGAAGGCCCGATGCGTTCGTCATCATCCATCCCATGGTTCCTCCGGGATTTCCCAATCCCGATTTGGCCGGTGCGGGTGTCGCGTTCACGCTGGTGCGTGCGCTGGAAGACGGCAAGCCGTGGCACGGGATCGAGGAGGATGTCGTTCTCGCGACGATCGGCACGGTCGGGGATCTGGTGCCGCTCACCGGCGAAAATCGGTTACTGGTGATCAAGGGGTTGAGATGCGCAGCCAGACTCCGGCCCTCGCCGCTGAAAGAATTGATTAATGCGGTGCAGGGCAAGAAGCCGCTGACAAGCACGGACATCGCCTTCCGGATTGTTCCGAGAATCAACGCGTCCGGAAGAATGGCTCATCCCGACATCGCGCTCCATGCCCTGCTCGACGGCGGTGAAGCGTTGGAGCAGTTGCATCGTTTGAACGAAGGTCGACAGGAGCTTGTCGGGGAATTGATGGTCGTTGCATCAGGACTTGTTGATCCGGCGTCGCCGTTTCTCTGTGTCATCGACGACCGATTCACACCGGGAACCGTCGGACTCATCGCGAGCAGGCTGACCGAAGAGTACGGTCGACCGACATTGGCGGGATCCGTGAGAGGGGATGATGTCGTCGCATCGCTGCGCAGCGTCGATGGCGTCGATCTCTTCGACTGTCTGACACATCCTTCCGTCCGTCCGCTCCTGAGCACGTGCGGCGGTCACGCGATGGCGGCGGGGTGCACACTGAAGCGGTCAGCGGTCAGCGACCTGCGGTCAGCACTGAATGTCCTGTTGATCGACCGTGGCATCACTGCCGCATCGCTGATCCCGACACTCCATCTCGATGCTTCGATTGCTCATGGGGATCTGTCGCCGGTTTTTGCGGAGGCATTGGAAACGCTCGCGCCGTTCGGTCAGGGAAACGAGGAACCTGTCTTCCTGCTTCCGAAGAGAAAGCTGACGGATGTGCGGACAGTCGGTGCGGACAACCGCCACTTGCAGTGCCGCATCGGCGGCATCAAGGGCATTGGATTCGGATTGGGGCACTTGATGCAGGAGATCGCCGGTGTCGCGGATGTCGATGTGGCGTGCAGAGTCGGTATCAACGAATGGAACGGCAGACGGGAAGTGCAGGTGTTTGTGGAGGATGTCAAAAAATCGGCGTAAGGAACGAGCGGACGGGCAAAATGTAGAATGTACAATGTAAAATGTAGAATGACGAAAATCACAATCATGGCTTTTTGCTGCCACAATTATACATTCTACATTCTAAATTTTACATTCGTCTTACACCGGCACCAACTCCCCTTCCATCGCGAACACTTCCGTCACCGGGACATTCAGCGCCGTGGCGATCTTGAACGCGAGGAGAACCGACGGGTTGGTCGCGCCTCTCTCTATGGACATGATCGTCTGACGACTGACGCTGACGCGAAGCGCGAGTTCTTCTTGCGTCATACCTCTCTCGAAACGGAGGCGACGGATGACGTTCGTCAGGATGGCTGGCATGGGATTCTCAAGCGAAGTGGCGGAATTGGATTGTACCCGACCGGAAGGAATGGGCAAGAGCAGAAAGAAAATACTGAAAATACTGACATTGAAAATCGAGAAAATGTCGGAGTAGTCAGCGACAGCCCTCAACACTTCTCATCGATTTCGCACTCCCTCCATGAAGCGTATTCCACTTCTGTCGTCCGGAATTCATCTCTACCACCTCACAAACCCCCGTTTCTGCCAGAGCGACTTTTTGCCGCACGTCAGGCATTTCGCTACAATTTCGCGCAATGATCCCTTCGCCTTTTCACGGCATCTTCTCTTCCTCTCTCACTGCGACGCAGCGGAATTCTCAGGAGAATGGCGACAGAAACGCCTGCGAAGGGGAGAGCGGAACGGAGCCGCCCGTCAGACACAAGGAGAAACCGAAGGTCTTGCAGGATCACCGGTCGGCGGCACAGGGTACGTTCGCAGCGGGGAAAGCCGGATCATCTTCCTCCGGTCAGGCGCGGTCAGGCGCGGTCGGACAGGTTGCGCTCGATATTTTCGAGCACGACAACTACTACATCATCAAGGCACCCATCGCGGGAGTACGTCTGCAGGATCTCGATATCGAAGTGAATGACAACGTCATCACCATCCGCGGAACCCGTCGGCAGGTCGATGATGTTCCGACCGATCAATACTATCTGCAGGAATGTTTCTGGGGACCGTTCGAACGATCGGTGACGCTTCCGTGTTCCGTCGACGCGCGGCGCGTGAAGGCGACATTCAACAAAGACGCAGTGCTGAAAATCATCGTGCCGAAGGAGGAGAAGATTAAAATTATCAGGATTAATGATTAGATGTCGGTTGAGGGTATAGGTGGGAGGTTTTAGGTGTTAGGGTGGTATCATTTGGCGTCAGTTATGTATTCCTTTTCCTATAACCTATCACCTATCACCTTCTTCCTATGAGACTCACCCACGCCATTCTGCCGCTTATTCTTTGCGTTCTCCTCATCTCCTGCGGCGGTGAATCCCGTCAGGCGCAGCAGGATTATCAGCTCGGCATGCGCCTCATCAACGGTGCCGGCATTGCTCAGGATCAGACAAAGGGCGTTGAGATGCTGACGCGCGCGGCGGACGCCGGCAGTGCGGATGCGCAATTGGCGCTGGGGTTCATGCTCATGAAGGGTGAAGGAGTTCCCAAAGATGCCGCGAAAGGACTCGCGTATTTCGAACAGGCCGCGAAGAACGGCAACGTCGATGCGCAGTACAATGCGGGGCTTGCATATGTCCGCGACGAAGCGACCGCAATCGATTTGAGTAAGGCGTATGAATGGTTTGAAATGGCGGCCCTGCAGGGGGACAGCGGAGCGCAGTACAACCTTGGCGTGATGCTCTTAAACGGCGAAGGAGTCGAGAGGAATCCGCTGCAAGCGTACGCATGGTTCATCCTTGCCGAACGTGGAGGGAATACCGGTGCGATCGATGGCATTCGAGCGTCGAAGGAATTGCTGCCCGACGACAATGCGGGCGACTTGCTCCGGGCGGTAAGCGCGCTCGAGAAGAATGTACGCAAGGCGTCGGTGGATCGGGGCGCCGGTGCGGCTGAGACAATCAAATCTCCGGAGACGGATACCACCGGTGTTCAGGAGATCACGGTGCCGCTCTAAAGATGAGGAGGAGAGGAAGGAGAGGTGAGAGAGGAGGAGAAGAAGAATCGGCTTCCTCTCATCCTCTCATCCTCTCCTCTTCTCAATCCTCTCCTCCTTATCCGATAGCTCCGCTCGCTCCCTCTCGGCTAGACTGTAACTATCATGAAGATCACCCAAGCCATCCTCCCCGTCGCGGGTTTCGGGACGCGGTTCCTGCCGTGGACGAAAGTCGTTCCGAAGGAGCTTCTGCCCATCGGCAATCGGCCGATCATCGCGCTCTTGGTCGATGAGTGCATGAGCGTGGGGATCCATGACATCTGCTTCGTCATCAGCCGTGGCAAAGAGGCCATCCCGCAGTTTTTCTATGCGCAGCCGCAGCTGGAACGTGAACTGGAGAAGCGGGGGAAGCTTCATTTGCTCGAAGAGCTGACCAAGTACAACAACGTCAATTTTCACATCGCCTATCAGGAGGAGATGAAGGGCGACGGACACGCCATTCTGCAGGCGAAGAAGTGGATCAAATCCGACACTCTCGCGATTCTTTTCGGCGACGATCTCATCAAAGGCGAGAAGAACGGATTGCAGCAGCTTGTGGATGCATTTGGTGCCTTACAATCAAAGAAGGAGGCAGCCATGCTCTGTCTGCATGACGTGGAAAGGAAGCTTGTCCACAAGTACGGGATCGTCGACATCGCGCCGGATAAGCACCTGAGTCGGACCAAGAAAATTCAGGATCTGGTGGAAAAGCCGACGCCGGAAGACGCGCCCTCCACGTTGGGTATCGTCGGAAAATATTTAGTCCCGCGTTCGACGATCGATGTACTGGCCAAAGTCGAATCCGGTCACCATGACAAGGAAATCCGCCTGATCGACGCGCTGAAGGCGCAGCTGAAGACCATTGATATCTACGGCTACGAGTTCGAGGGAAGGAGATTCGATACGGGAACACCGGAGGGGTATCGGGAGGCAGTGAAGGAATTGGGGTAATTGGTCGGCGGCTTGCTCCGCCTGCCCGTCCGAGGCTCGATAGAGCGGAGGCGGGAGCGATCTCTCAACGAGTCGAAGGGTGAAAGAGTTGGGTTAATTTTTTTGTTTCAAAGGTTCTCTTCGCTCCGAACTTCTAGTCAACAGAATCGGAACTCGGGACCACGAATCGGGCGCCTCATACCACTTGAAATGCCACAATCCGCCGAACGAATGTGATGAGATCATTGAATCGGGTAAACGCTTCGCGGTACGGGACGAGGATGCAAAACAGCACCTGATAGTGATGTTTTAAATGCAGATTGGTATCACAGCTTCAGCTGCAATTCCTCGAGCAAGTCTTTCTCGAGCCAGCCAAGGTCTTCTGGCACTGCTTCCTTCCCATTCCCGCTCTCATGGAAAATCGCATCGATGGAAGGTGCCGGCTGTGGGTCGGGAATCGCTTCCGAAGTCTGGTTCGCGGATTTGGCGGTGCTGATTGAAACGTCGGCGCCTGGATGCACATACTCCTGTGGATGAGCCGTTGTCAGTACGGCCTCGCCCCCGGCGGATGTCATTGATACGTTGAGTTCGTTTATGACTACGAGTGCGTCAGCCGGCGTAATTTGCCAATCGTTGTTGACATCGTAATACGGAGGCGCGATAGCATTATTTGGATCAACAAGACGTGCCAATTGTCCGTTTATTGTATTGACGAGACGCAAGGCATCCAGCGGTTCTACTTCTCCGTTTGCATCCACATCAGTGGGATGGCCTGCGTTATGAAGCGGGCTGACCGAAGCAGTGACGTCAAAAGAGAAAGTCCGGATGTGGGTCGAGCCATTGTCATCCCTCGCCGCTACCGTGATGGTTTCTGTCCCCGCAAGGCGGGGAGTAACGGTCAGCATACCCGTAGCGGCATCGACGGTTGCGGTACTATCCCCGGCATCGGTGACCGTCCATGCATGGAGGGGCCGTACTCCGGACAGAGGAATGTCGGAAGATTCGTGAATATTGAATGTCATAGAAGCGGTATCCGGCGGGAGGATGGGAGTTCGGTTCAGTGTCACCGTCGGTGCAAATTCATTCATGACTTTGCTGTTGTCGTGATCTTCATCGCCGAAATTAAGTCTGTGCTGAACTCCGTATTCATCAGTGATCATGCCGAAAGCACCTGCGTGGGAGAATGTATTCTGTGCACGGATTCCACCCGTACCGATGCCCTCACTCGTCGCTCCGACAGTTCCATAACGGTGGACATCACCCGATGAATCAGTCCATGTTCCGACGACTGCTTGAGCGCAGGCATCACGCAGGTACGAAACATCAACGCCCGGCCGATATTCATGTCCCATGCCAAGCGTATGTCCGGCTTCATGCACGAACGACTGGTCCGCGGAGACATCGCACGGAATGCGTATTGCAAACATATGATCCGTCTCTGCGGTGTTCGTATGGGAAATTGCGGGATAGAGTGCGATTCCACAGGCGGTATCATTCTGAAGGTTTGGTTCATTGGTAACCAGCAGGACGAGATCCGCTCCCGCATCTGTCCGAAATTTCTCATACATCTCCGGGGGAAGGCTGATCAGTTCTCCGAGCGAATGAACATATTCGCTGTGGAATGATGCCAGTACATAGTCGACGGTATGGAACTCAGCGTTTACCCGTGAGTTTTCGAACGCTGCGTTGAGCTTCACAAATAGCTGCTCAACGAAAGGTCGGATGTCGCCTCCTGCCGCTGCTTGAGCTTCTGCATCGAAAGCCACCAAGACATCCACATCATTTTGCGCTTCGCCTTCCCCTTCAGCTGCCGCGATATCTGCCGTTCCTTTGGCTCTCGATGCGATCTCAGATTGTTCTGTCTGTATGCGGCCTTCCTCTGCAGATTCTCCATATCCTATTTCAAAATTATCTGCATCTGGAGTACCGACATCAGCCGGTGCTGCGCTCATAAGATTCCGTTGTTCGAGTCGTTCAGGTGGTACTAGCTTTCTGGGTGACATGGGAATGGGGTGAAATAATGATGTGCGGAATGAAATTCCCGCAGTCGGGATGAAGAACGGGAACCGGAAAGGAATCCTTACAACAAAAAAGTAAAGTAAATGAAAATATTTATTTACCTGTCAACTCCGGTACAGTCTCTCAGAGCTCCCGTTTCAGCAATTCGATCTCATCCCGCAGATCCGCCGCCTTCTCGTATTCCATGTTCTCCGCCGCGATCTCCATCTGCAGCTTCAGTTCCTCCATAAGACGCTTCTTCTCGTCCTTCGGGATTTTCTGGTGGTCGTACTTCTTGCGTCCCAGCTTCAGCTTGGAGTGCTCCTCCGCAATATCCTTGATCGCCTTGATGATGGTCATCGGTGTGATGCCGTGCTTCTCGTTATAGGCCTGCTGGATGGCGCGGCGGCGGTTGGTCTCGGAGATGGCGCCTTCCATCGCGGGAGTTATCTTGTCGGCGTACAGCACGACGTGACCGTTGATATTCCGTGCGGCGCGGCCGATCGTCTGGATGAGTGCATCGCGTGACCGCAGGAATCCTTGTTGATCCGCATCCAGAATCGCGATGAAGCTGACCTCGGGGAGATCCAATCCTTCGCGGAGCAGATTGATTCCCACGAGCACGTCGATTTCGCCGCTGCGGAGCTGACGGAGAATTTCCACGCGTTCCATCGTCTCGATGTCGCTGTGGAGGTAACGCACGTTCAAATCCAGCCCTTGGAAGTACTGCGCCAGATCCTCCGCGCTCTTCTTGGTCAGCGCCGTGACCAGCACGCGCTCGCCGCGCTTGATGGCCGCGCCGATTTCCGAGCAGATGTGATCAATCTGATTTTTCTTGGGTTGCACCGTTACCGGCGGATCCAGCAGCCCCGTCGGTCGGATGATCTGTTCGACAATCAAATCCTTCTTCGCAATCCCGAGCGGCTTCTTGCGTGTATGTTTGAATTCATACGGTCCGGGTGTGGCCGAGACGTAGATCCCCTGATGGAGACGGCTCTCGAACTCGGGGAACGTGAGCGGACGGTTGTCGAGCGCACTCGGGAGGCGGAAGCCGTAGTCGATCAGCGTCTTCTTACGCTGCAGGTTTCCCTCGTACATGCCTCCGATCTGCGGAATGGAGATGTGCGATTCGTCGATGAAAGTGAGGAAGTTGTCGGGGAAGTAGTCGAGCAACGTCTCCGGCGGCATGCCGGACTCGCGGTTGCTCAAGTACCGCACATAGTTCTCGATGCCCGTGCAGTACCCGGTCTCGCGCAGCATCTCCAGATCGTATTCGGTGCGCTGACGAATGCGCTCGGCTTTGGCCAATTCCCCCATTTTGAGCAGTTCCTTCTCGCGGATCTCCAGATCGGCCTTGATGAGGTCGACGGCGCGGTCAACCTTCTCCTTGGTCGTCACGTTGTGCGCCGCGGGGAAGATGGTCACTTCATTCAGATCCATGATCAATTCTCCCGTGAAGCTGTCCACTTCCTGAATCACCTCGATCTCGTCGAACGGCATTTCAATTCTGATCACCGTGTCACCGCTCGGCGGAAAGACCTCGATGGTGTCGCCCAGCACGTGGAACATCCCCTGCTTGAAGCTCATGGAACTCCGTGTGTATTGGATGTCCGTGAGCAACCGCAGGAATCGTTGCCGGTCGAACGGCATGCCGCGCTTGATGGTAATGGCCAGAGACTCGTAGTCCGCGACATCACCAAGCCCGTAGATGCAGGAGACGGAGGAGACGATGAGCACGTCGCGGCGCGTCAGAAGATTGAGCGTGGCAGCGTGCCGGAACTTGGCGATTTCCTCGTTGATGCTCGCGTCCTTCTCGATGTACGTGTCGGTCTGCGGCAGGTACGCCTCCGGCTGGTAGTAGTCGTAGTAGCTGACGAAGTAGCTGACAGCGTTATCGGGGAAGAATTGCTGGAACTCGCTGCACAGCTGCGCCGCCAGCGTCTTGTTGTGGGCGAGAACCAATGTCGGCCGATTCAACTCCGTGATGATGTTGGCCATCGTGAACGTCTTGCCGGTCCCCGTGGCCCCGAGCAATGTCTGGTGCCGCTCCTCCGCCTTCAGGCTTTTTAATAACTGTTCGATGGCCCTCGGCTGGTCACCGGTCGGCTTGTACGGCGCGACGAGACGGAACGGTTGATCCTTCATAAGACAGCGGATTGTACCGCGAGCGTTCGCTTATTCCAAGACTGACTCGACTCGCTCAACAGTCTTTTGACTATCGTCGAACGAGTCGAAACAGTTGCGGCTCTGGGACTCCGAGCATGGTTTCGGGAACAAGTCATACGGAATTAACCTGATTTGAATCTTTTATCTCCGAAGCGGCGATTCGAAAATCGCCGCCGCTGCGGTTTTCGAACCGCAGCTACGGTAACATTCAAGTTAATCTCGTATCACTTCTTCGCTTTCCCCCTCTTCACTCCCTCCAACAGCAACAGCCCGGCACCGATGCAGATGCATGCATCGGGAAGATTGAAAATCGGAAACGTGCCGACGGAGAGGTAATCGGTCACGAGACCGTCCGGCAGACGATCGACGAGGTTGGCGATGGCGCCGCCCAGGATCAGACCGAAGCCGATGCCGGAGAGACGATCACGGGCGGAGCGACATGCGACGATGCAGACCAGAACGAGTGCCCCCGGAATGAGGATCGCCTGAACCATCGGCGGAAGAGGAATGGAGAACGCCACGCCGGCATTGTGCGAGAGACGGAGCGAGGCGAATTGCCCGATCAAGGGAACCGGTGCCGTCAGCATTTCAGCGAACCGCTGTGCGATGAGCGAGGCAATCAATGCGCCGAGGGTCGTGAGAGTGAGATGTTTCATCGGACAAGAGGGGGAAGTACACATAACCTTCCGTCTTCCATCTTACATCTTCCGCCTGATCCTCTATCATGAGTGTCCATGTTCAAGAAAGCGGACTTCCTGCTTCTCGGCGTCGCGCTCGGTCTGGCGCTCTTCGGCCTCGCCATGATCGCGAGCGTCTCGGTGTACCAGAGTTACCAGCTCACGGAACGGTTCGTCGCGTCCGGCGTCTGGGAACCGACGACGAATCCGAATTCGTTTTACCTCTGGCGCAGTTTCCGGCACATGCTCGTCGCGCTCGCCGCGCTGGGGGCGACCAGCATCATCCCGTACCGCCTGTGGGGGCGACTGGCAAAGATCCTGTTCCTGATGAACCTCGGGTTGCTGCTGCTGCTGTTCATCCCCGGACTGGGGAATGATTTCGGCACCGCCAGAAGCTGGCTGCAGCTGGGACCGTTCAGCATCCAACCGTCGGAATTCCTGAAGCTGACGCTCGTATTCTATCTCTCGGTGTGGCTGCAGAAGAAGGAATCGCTGATCGCGACGTTCAAGGAGGGCTTCATGCCCTTTGTCGTCCTGCTCTGTCTGTCGACGTTCCTCGTGGCGGTGCAGCCCGACCTCGGGTCTTTCCTCGTGTTCACCGTCGTCGCATCGGTGATGTTCTTCGTCGCAGGAGGGAACATCTTCCACCTGTTCCTCGGCGGCGGTACGGCCATTCTGCTGGGGCTGCCGATCATCCTGAATCAGGAGTACGTCCGCAACCGCTTCACCGTGTTCTTCCATATCCTCAGAAATCCGGACACGCTCACGTGCCGTGAAGGAATCTGCTTCCAGATCTATCAGGCGCTCCTCGCGGTCGGCAGCGGCGGAATCTTCGGCGTGGGATACGGGAAATCCATTCAGAAGTTCGGCTACCTGCCGGAAGTGCAGGCGGATACGATCTTCGCCGCGATGGCCGAAGAATTGGGCTTCTTCCGGATTCTGATTGTTCTAGGTCTCTACGGCCTCTTCGTCTACCGCGGACTGAAAGTCGCACGGAACGCACCGGACAGGTTCGGTCTGCTCCTCGCGACGGGACTCACGACCGGCATCGCTTTTCAGGCCATCCTCAATGTCTGCGTCAATCTCTCTCTCTTCCCCATCACCGGCATCACGCTCCCGTTCATCAGCTACGGCGGCTCTTCACTCGTCGCAACGATGGCCGCCGTCGGTGTGGTTCTCAACATCTCCATGCACTCGTCCGAAGAAGGTGTGACGGTGCAGAGGCGGCAGAGGAAGGAGCAGCTGATTTCGCTCAAGAGGTTTATTCATGATTGAAGGAAAAAGGGAAAAAGGGCAAAAAGTGCCTGTCTACCTGTTGCCTTCTTTCCTTTTTTGCCCTCTTGCCTTTGTACTCTCCCAAGAACATCCCCGCCCTGCCATACTGAATCCATGTCTCATCATTCAGCCATCCTCTTCTGCGGCGGCGGCAGCCTCGGCCACATCACCCCATCACTTGCGGTATGGGAAGAGCTCAAAAAAATCGATCCGGGACTCAGCGTCGTATTCCTCTGTGCGGATCGATCCGACGAACGTGCAATACTCGAATCATCGGGAATTCCGTTCCGCACAATCCATGCGGGAAAATTTCCGCGCGGATTCTCCATCCGCCTCCTCACCTTTCCTGCCCTCTTCATTTGCTCAATCATCGAATCGGCCATTGCGCTCCGTTCGATCAAGCCAAGCGTCATCTTCAGCAAAGGCGGGTACGTGAGTGTGCCGGTCTGCCTCGCCGCATACCTCTTCCGCATCCCGATTGTTCTTCATGCATCGGACAGCGTGCCGAACATCAGTGATCGTCTCATCGGGAGAATCGCCCGGACGATCTGTACGGGTTTCCCGACTGACACCTTCCCGTCCGCTCTCCGGAAGAAAGCAATCCAGACCGGAAATCCGGTTCGTTCGATGATTGCATCCGGCTTACGAGCGGCCGGCCAGCGGATCACGGGCTTCTCCGGCAAACGCCCCGTTCTGATGATCATCGGCGGGAGTCAGGGATCGCTCGCGCTGAATGAAGCGGTGGATCTGCAATTCGATCGTCTGGTCGCACTCGCGGACATCATCCATCTCACGGGAACGGGCAAGGAATTGCAGCGGACGCATGCGCGGTACTGGGCCAGACCGAGCGTAATCGAAGAGCTCCCGCACCTCTATGCACTTGCCGACCTCGTCGTAACACGCGCCGGTGCAGGAACGCTCTCCGAACTCTCGCTGCTCGGCAAGGCGGCCATCGTCGTGCCGCTCACCGGTGTGGCGCATGATCATCAATTGAAAAATGCAGAGATACCGGCTGCCGCCGGTGCGATCGATCTCCTGAAGGAAGAACGGCTTGCCGTCCTGACGGAGCATGTGCAGTCGCTTCTCACAAATCATGATCGGCGCAGAATGACGGGCGACACGCTGAGGAAGATATTCCCGTTCGATGCGGCAAGACGGATTGCCGGAATCCTGCTGGACGTTCTGTGAACGAACCCTTAGAATCCTGTCCCTTTCCTCTTTTCCCATGCGCAAGACCGCCGCCTTCCTCACCTCCGCACTCACACTCGTCCTGCTGTCCGCCTGCAATGCGGGCACCGTGCCTCCGACGGATTCCCCGTCCTCTTCTTCGTCTTCTTCCTCCACCCCCACTATGCCCACCGCATCCTCCGAAGCCTCCTCATGGACGTGGGACGGCATCATGCAGAACGGCAAGCATCAGGCAATCATCGAGACCAGCAAGGGAAGCATCACCGTTGAATTGGATGCGGACACGGCTCCGAAGACCGTCACGAACTTCATGGCACTGGCTTCATCGGGCTACTACAGCAAGACCACATTCCACCGCGTGATCCCCGGTTTCATGATCCAGGGCGGCGACCCGAACGGCAACGGCACGGGCGGACAGAGCATCTTCGGCGAGACGTTCGAGGATGAGATCAACCCGACCTCAGCCATGTACAAGACGGGCTACAAGAAAGGTGCGATCGCCATGGCGAACCGCGGTCCCAATACGAATGGCAGCCAGTTCTTCATCATGGATGCCGACTACCCGTTGCCGCCCAGCTACACCATCTTCGGCAAGGTGACTGCCGGACAGGACGTCGTCAACGCCATCGCCAACGTGGAGCGCGGAGCGAACGACATGCCGACGGAGCCGGTGACGTTCAATGTGAAGGTGGTGAAATAAGGTGACTTCCGGCTGGAAGGCTCACTTTGAATAGTTTCTGGTTAATGGTTATTAGTTTCTGGTTCGATTTCTTCTTGGTCGTAGCAAACCAGTAAACAAAAAACCAGAAACCAGAAACCTGTATGCTTCACTCATGCGTACCCGCTTCGCCCCCTCCCCCACCGGCTTCCTGCACATCGGCAATCTCCGCACGGCATTTTTCGCATGGCTGATGGCTCGCAAAACAAATGGATCATTCGCCCTGAGGATCGAAGATACGGATCGTGCGCGGGAGGTCACGGGCGCCGTGGAGAGCATTCTGCGCGTCCTTGCGTGGGCAGGAATGAAGCCGGACGAAGGAGTGATGCCGGATGACGCGGGGAATATCGTCGAAAAGGGTTCTCATGGTCCGTATATTCAATCCAAGCGGTTCGATCTCTACAGAACATACGCGGATCAATTGCTGAAAGACGGTCACGCCTACCGGTGTTTCTGTACTCCTGAAAGATTGGACGAGATGCGAAAGAAACAGGAGAAGCTCCGGCAGGCGCCGATGTACGACCGGACATGTCTGGAGCTGGATCCCGCTGAGGTTGAAAAACGGGTTGCTGCAGGTGAAAAGCATGTGCTCCGGCTGAAGGTGCCGCGCGAGGAAACAATTGCCTATGAGGACAAGATCTACGGTCCGCTCTCCTTCAAGGGTCATACCGTGGACGATCAGGTGCTGCTCAAATCCGACGGATTCCCGACGTACCACCTGGCGAACGTCGTCGATGACCACCTCATGGAAATCGATCTCGTGATCCGTGGTGAAGAATGGCTGAGTTCCACGCCGAAGCACTTGATCCTGTTCAAAGCCTTCGGCTGGCGGCCGCCGCAGTACGCGCACGTGCCGCTGCTCCTGAATCCTGACCGCTCCAAATTGAGCAAACGACAGGGCGACGTGGCAGCCGAGGATTTCATCAAAAAGGGATACCTACCTGAAGCGTTGATGAACTTCCTTGCGCTCTTGGGCTGGAACCCCGGCACGGAGCAGGAGCTCTTCACCATTACGGAATTGATTGAATCGTTCACGCTCGAGCGCATCCACAAATCCGGCGCGGTGTTTGATCTGAAGAAACTGGACTGGATTCAGGGTCAATGGATGCGAAAAATTCCTGCGCAGGATTTCGCCGACCGGATTCGGCCTCTTGTCACTGTGAAATATCCGGATGCCGCAAATGATTCCAAATTTCTGCAAAAAGCCGCACTGATTCAGGAACGCATCACCTTCTTTCCGGAAGCACCGGACATGCTCGGATTTTTCTATACGGAGCCGACAGCCACGATGGAATTGATTGCGAACCCGAAGCAGAAGGTGACGGAAGCCGATGTGCCGAAAATTCTTGGAATTCTGAAGACGGCCGTGGAATCAATTGACGAAAAGAAGTGGACGAAGGACGCCATCGTCACGGCAATCGATGCCGCCCTCGCATCCTCAGGTTTGAAAAAGGGTCAGCTCCTCTGGGTGCTCCGTGCCTCCCTGACGTGTCGCGCGTACTCGCCGGGCGCGTACGAGGTGGCGGAGATATTGGGGCGAGAGAAGGCACTATTGAGACTCAAGAAAATAGGCATATAGGGAAAAAATGAATGCTACAAATATGTTCTGATCATCTTTCAAGAAGGTAATCCATCATTTGTTTTCTACGCTGCTTCTGAATGCCACGATGCAGTTCAATTTTGTTTTTCCAATGAG
>JAQTSK010000026.1 GCA_028711345.1 Candidatus Peribacteraceae bacterium | reverse complement strand
ATATTTCTTGATTCGAAATGAGCCACAGCAGGGACACTTTTTTTGGGCATAAAGAATTGGGAAAGAGTATTGCTCTTACCTTAGCCCAAAACTGCTTAAATTAGCATTCATCGATTCCCTATAACCCCCTATTACCTAAAACCTAAAACCTATCACCTTTTCTGCTATACTCCCCCCGTCCATTTCCCACTCCCCCCATGCGCAAGTTTTCTCTCTGGAGCATCGTACTCGTCATTGTCATCATTGCCGGTCTGTGGCTGGTCGCTGCCTACAACGGACTCGTGACGTCCAAAGGATCGGTTGAGAATGCGTGGGCGCAGGTGGAAACGCAGTACCAGCGTCGTGTCGATCTGGTTCCGAACCTCGTAAGTACGGTCAAGGGGGCTGCGAATTTCGAGCAGGAGACATTCAGAGCAGTGACCGAAGCACGCAGTGCATGGGCGCAGGCGAAAACCGTCGGTGACCGCGGACAGCAGATTCAGGCCGCATCGTCGTTCGATGGTGCATTGGGCAGATTGCTCGTGACGGTGGAAGCGTATCCCCAGCTGCAGGCGACGCAGGCATTCCGTGATCTCATGACGCAGTTGGAAGGTACGGAGAATCGTATTGCGGTGGCTCGGAAGGATTTCAATGATTCCGTCTTCTCCTACAACGTCCGCGTTCGACGATTCCCCGGCATGATCGCAGCGAAGTTGTTCGGGTATCTCCCGGAACAATCCTTCGAAGCGTCCCCCGGCAGCGACACAGCCCCGGCTGTAGATTTCACGGAGTAAACTCGCTTCAACTATGATCATCCCCGGATTGTCTATGGGCAGAGGTTTGCTGGCAATGAGCTTGTTTCTGTGCCTGCCGGTTGTCGTGTTGGCATTTGACGTTCCGGCGAACGACGGCTTTGTGACGGATACTGCGGCTATTTTGAATCCCGCTCAGAAGCAGGCTCTGGAGGATGAACTGGCGGCGTATCGGCAGTCGAGCAGCAACGAAATTGCCGTTGTGACGGTGAAGACGCTCGGCGGGGAACCCATCGAAGACGTTGCTCTGGAGATCGGCAGAAAATGGGGGATAGGGACGGAATCGAAAAGTAACGGCATTCTTCTGCTCATCGCGTCGGATGATCGTGAGATGCGAATGGAAGTCGGATACGGGCTGGAAGGAGCCGTTCCGGACATCGTCGCTCGTGGAATCATCGATATGGATCTCACCCCTGCGTTCCGACAAGGAGATTATTACGGAGGCATTCACGCGGCGATTGATTCACTCTCCAGGCACATCGGCGGCGAATATACCGCCGACAGATATGCGATTCCGGAGAAAGGCGGCGGTGCCATCACGTACCTCGTATTTTTCGGCTTGATCGTACTGCAGTGGCTTCTGGCAATCATGGCGAGGTCCAAGTCGTGGTGGTTGGGAGGAGTGTTCGGTGCAGTCGGCGGGCTGATTCTTTCGTTGGTTCTGGGTTGGTGGCTGTCGATGCCTATCCTCATCGTCGTCGGGCTCCTGCTCGATTTTGCAGTATCGAAGGGGTACAGAAAGCGAGGGCATAGTGCGTGGTGGGCCGGCGGGGGCTGGGGCGGGGGAGGCGGCTTCGGAGGGAGGGGAGGCGGCGGATTCGGCGGATTCGGCGGCGGAAGCTTCGGGGGAGGGGGAGCGAGTGGAAGGTGGTAGATGACGTTTCTGGTTTCTGGTTTCTGGTTTCTGGTTTCTGGTTTCTGGTTCATGAAACATTCACAAAATTAATGAATGTTCAATTGCAGTTAATCTGAAATTTGTGAACATGAAACCTGAAACAGATTATTCGTTTCAATGCTACCATCCACCTATGCAATTTCTTTCTACCGTCCTCATCGCCGCCAGCATTTTCGATTTTCTTCCGGCAGCGATCGTGCCGGCGCAGGAGCAGCCGCGTTCGGCGGTTTCGGAAGCGGGTACGGGTGAGCTCACGGTTCAGCTGGAGGATGCGACGCCGGTCGGCGCCGTCCCGCGGGGTGCGACCAATATTCCCGTGGGTATCCTCAATATTTCTGCTTCCTGCGATGCGGACATCACGATTCGGAGCATCGATCTGACGCACGTCGGCATGGGACGCAGTTCGGATATCTCCGCCGTCTATGTCAATCTCAATAACCGTCGCCTTTCCCGTGCTCAGCGCTTCGATCGCACGAGCGGAGCTGCTTCCGTCGCTTTTCGCTCTCTCGTCGTCAAGCGTTGTGATGCGATCCGTCTCGCCGTCAATGTGACCGTTGCGAACGATGCCGATCCCGCGGGAGAGCACGGCGTCATACTCGGTTCACCGGCTTCGATCGATTCCACGGCAGGCAAGACGGTTCTCCTGGATTCGGATGTCTCGCGTCGTGTGATTGCATCGCCGGTGAACAACGGTGCGATTACGGTACATTTTCTTCCCACGCACTCTTCCCTTCTGTACGGACGCGATGCCACGTTGGCGAGATTGCAGTTTTCTGCCGATGCTCAGGGTGCACATCTGCTCAAGAAAATCACCCTGACGAACGGGGGAACCGCACGTAATTATGATTTTACCGATCTTCGACTGGAAACGAGATCTGGGAAGCAATTGACCTATCTCGTCGGTGGCATGAATGAGCGCATTTTGACATTGAATTTCAATCCATCGTACGTGCTTCCTCGAGGCAACACGATTGTCCTGCTGCTGAAGGGGAAGGTCCACGCTTCATGGAGACGGACGATCGATTTCTCACTGGAGGAGGACAGTGATCTCGTGACAATTCCGTATCAGGAACGCTGATGCCCCTGTACTCTGCGTCCCTCATGTCTCCTCTTCGATCAATCATCGGCGGCGTCTTCATCGGGATCATGATGACCGGTTGCGGCAATTCTCCTCCTTCACTGAAGCCTGAGGAAGTTCTGCGGAGGACTGTGATCACAGGTCGAATGCTGGATTCCGTCGCGTTGTCCACGTCAGGTTCCATGAAGCTTACAAATGAGGGACGGATTTCAACGATCGGTATGTCTGCGACCGGAGTGATTCATGCCGGGGCCGCTTGGTCACTGCACCTCAAGACCGTTTCCAACAAAATCTCCTCGACAGGCAGCGGTAACCGCATTGTCACGACACTGTCATCGCCGAGCGGAGGTCCGGTGTTGCTGCGGTTGGATGCGGTCGACGGTCCGGATGCTGCGAAGATCCTGCGGCTGTTATCGGGAAGCACTCTGGCTCAGTGGTGGTTGCTCGCAGGCGATCCGTCCGTATCGAAGAGCAGGCAGGTGACTGCTCCTGCGCATCAGGATATCGGCGCGTTTCTCACGGCATTTCGTGTCCGAAATGATCATGGGATCACCGGCGACGACGGCCGGCGAGAGTATCACTACTCCCTGGAAGCGCGCCCTGATCTCGGTGTGAAGACTGATCCCGAGAGTGAAGGCGTCACCGTTGCGGGAGACGTGTGGATCGATGCGGAAACGTTTTTCCTCACCCGTGCCGTTTGGCACTTCGCTGATGTTCCCACTATTGCCGGAATCTTGAGCGGTACGATCACCGTGAATCTCCGTGATCATAATCGTGCATCGGACTTCGTCATTCCTTCCGCATCCGCCGTGCGGTTCCCGCTGAAGAGTTTTCTGAATATCGTGCTGTAGTCGTATCCCTGTCCGTGCCACTCTTTCCTTGCTCTGTCTACTTTCGAAAACCGGTCGTTCCATGGATACTGGACTACCGTATGGTGAACGATGGAGCCTCGCCGCAGATTGACGGCATTTCTTCTCCCGATGGCGAACCTGTGAACGAAGCGTCGGCGGTCGATACGTCTGCTCCGGCAGTTCCACATCCCTCGGTTCCTTCGTCTCCGCCATACGTCAGTTCGCCGTCGGAGAAGCGCCTTGGCAGGTTTGCGATGATCGGGATCGGTCTCCTCGCATTGCTGTACGTCATTCCGGCATTTGCAGCTTTTACTCTATTTCCGAGGGCGGACGGAAACTTCATGCAGTTCAAAACGTACGTGACGGTTTTCTTTCTGGTCGGCGCCGGTCTTTGGTCGATCGGCGGGATGCTCATCATTCTGAGGATATTCACGGTCAAGAGTACCTTGCGTCTGAAGCTGGGTGCACTGCTCCGTGTTCTGGCAGTCGTCATTCCGCTCGTCCTCGTCAGCGTGGGTGTCCTCTTGCAGATGCAGAAAGAGCCGACGTTGTATCTGGATATCGTCTCACCGACTGACGCGAACGAGCTGATCGCACCGCTCTCCGTGACCTTCGGGATGGAGTCCGCGTTCAGGTATTTCAAGCAGGTCGGGATGGTTCCCGATCAGTTCAAGTGGAACTTTTCCGGCGGCGGCACATCCGTTTCGCAGGAGACGTTCGATTCGCAGCTGACGTTTCTGATTCCGAGAGCCGGAGTCTACAACGTCGCAGTGGAAGTATCGATGAAAGACGGAAGGATGAAAAACGTGTATGGCAGACTGGCGATCACGCGCGGAAGCTTCATCGTGCAGCCGACAATTCCTCTGGTCGATGAACCAGTCATGTTCTCGCTTGCAAACCTGTTCCCCGACTCGCCCGATCCCGCGGCTCCCAAGCTGGTGAAAGCCAAGTGGGATTTCCTTGGCCGCGGAGTAAGCGATCTGGAAACGGAAAATCTGATCGTCTCGTACACCTATCACAAGCTGGGTCCCGTGACGCCGGCCGTGACGGTAACCCTCGCCAATCAGACGCAGTCGGTGATTCAGCGCACCATCCACATCGAAAAGCCTCCCGAGCAGCCGTTCCCGATCACGATGGAAACAGAGCCGTCTTCGTTACTCGGCTCACCGAAGTTCGGCGTGATCTTTATGGTGAAAACCAACGAGCCTATGGCTAACGTCACGTGGGATTTCGGTAATCGGAAGACGGGGGATGGTGTGCGCGTGGCACAGGTATACGGTGAAGTGGGAACGTATACGGTCACTGTCGAAGCGAGATCGCAGAGCGGGGCTGTGGCGAAATTATCGAAGGTTGTTCGTGTCACGAATCCGCTGGATATCCGGGATCTGGCGTTCGAGGGCAGTCCCGAGGTGAGGGATTTCTCCATTGAGGGAGAAGTGCCCCTGACGGTTGATCTTACGCCGGTCACGTCTCAGCCGCTGATCACGTTCTCTTGGGAGGCGCCGAAGGCGTACGATGTCGTGATGACCGACAAGAATCTGCATGCGGTGTATCGGGATGAGGGGAAGTTTCTGATCGATGTCATCGGTGTCGATCCGGAGCAGAACGTCTTTCGCAGGAAGATCAGGGTGGATGCGAGAGCACCGTCGACCGTCGTGACCTTCGTGATGGATCCGCCGACACCCACGGCTCCCGCGCTCGTGACCTTCGACGCATCCGATACGTTCGTGCCGTCGGGGGAGGAGATCACCGGATTCGAGTGGGATTTCGGGGACAGCGCGAGCGGAGACCAGAATTCCAATTTCTCAGGTTCACGGACGGAGCACCTCTATCAGAATCCGGGAACATATACCATCGGGCTCAAAGTACGGACGACATCCGGCAAGATCTTCGACGGCAAGCAGGCTTTGGTTGTGCGTGCGCCGCTGATCGATGCCTGCTTCATCCCCAGCCGCAGGACAGGCAAGGCGCCGCTGGGTGTGCATTTCGACACGCGGTGCTCCACGGGCACCTTCTCTTCCTGGCTCTGGGATTTCGGCGACGGTGCGCAGAGCGATGTCTTCGACCCGACGCACGTGTTCGAGAAGGAGGGTGACTACACCGTTACGGCAACTGCGACGACGAAGGACGGCAGGAAGAGCTCCAAATCCACCACCATTTCCGTTTCACCTCTATGAAAGGCAAAACAATCGTCCGCGCCGTCGCATTCCTTGGCTTGCTCGCCCTCGTTGTCGGTGCGCTGTTGCCCGCGTTCAGTGCGTGGTATTAGGAGGATGAAAGGACAAATTGAATGCATCGTGGTATTTGGAAAGGATATGGATTTGCTTGTTGTCAAAAGTCCGATGGAGTAAAATACATGCACATTCGGGATTTTCCCGCGGCCCCGTCAGCAATGGCGGGGAATTTTATGTGTAGAGACATCTGAATCCGATCTTCACCCGCTCGAAGTCACTGTCGTCCAGCTCGCCGAGTTTGCTCGATAACCTGCGAAAATCAATCGGTCTCGCCTGGTGGAGACATGCTGTCATATCTTTTCCGTGAAGCTTGAATTGTACGTACCAACTGCCGGTCTTTTGTTGGGATGTCGTCGGTATGGCGAAGTAGAAACCATGTGCAAGTTTTCTGAAGATGATCGCAGGTCGTGAAAACAGCCGGCTTTTTCCGTTGATTTCAGAGCCCACGTTCTCACCAACGCTGATCCACCAGATTTCACCTTCTGAGACCAGCGGAGCCCTGTGTTGCTGGCTGTGCAGCTTTTCCTTTAAGCCGATCCATTCTGCGAATCATTTTACGAACATTGAATGCAGAGTAGCAGAGTATCGTCCGCGCCGTCGCATTCTTAGGACTGCACGCGCCCTCGTTGTCGGTGCGCTGTTGTCCGCGTTTAACGCGTGGTATTGAAGGGAGGATTCCGAGGAAACCGAAGTGTCCGAGAAACAAATTCCCGTAGCCGGGACGCCGCGTTCCGGGGAGGTTAAGAATTTCAAAGTCCCTTCGCAGCCGACGTGACAAACCTCATTGGTTCATTCGATTGTTGTTCTTGAAATAAAAACGTCCCCGCCGCCGCGATCATCGCGCCGTTGTCCGTGCAGTAGCGAATTGTCGATGGCCAGCGGACGATGACACCGTGCTCCTTGCCGAGTGCTTCCGTCATTGATCGTAAACGAAGATTGGCCGAGACACCGCCGACCAGATGGATTTCCCTGACATCGGAATGCATCTCGATTGCCTGCTTCAATCGGCGGATCAGGTGGTTGCAGATGGCGAGCTGGTAGCTTGCGGCGATGGAAGCGCGGTCTTCGTCATTGATCGTTGTGTCGGCTGCCGCAAGATCACGGAGTAAATATTTAAGTGACGTCTTCAGCCCCGAGAAACTGAAATTGAGCGATGTGTCGTGCGCGAGCATTTTGGGGAACGGATAGCGGGTTTCATCGCCTTTTTCCGCAAGCGCAGCCAACGCGGGACCGCCGGGGTAGGGGAGTCCGAGTAACACCGCGCCTTTGTCGAACGCCTCACCTGCTGCATCATCGATTGTTGAGCCGAGCAGCTTGTTGTCCGTGTGGGATCGTCGCAGCCAGAGATCGCTGTGGCCGCCGGAAACTGAGAGAGCAAGGATTGGAAAATCTGGTTTCTGGTTTCTGGTTTCTGGTTTCTGGTTGTCAATTAACCAAGTAGAACTTAAATGCCCGAGTGTGTGATGCACGGGAATCAGCGGTTTGTTCCACGTCAGTGCCAGTGTCCTTGCCGTAGTTGTTCCGATCAGGAGTGAGCCGAGTAAGCCGGGGGCGTGTGTTACCGCGATAGCATCGAGATCGTGATGGGAAATTCCCGCTGCTTCCAGACTTCGTTTGATGACGGGCAGAATGCTCTTGAGTTGCTCGCGTGCGGCCTGTTCCGGAATGACGCCGCCGGAACCCGTGAAATCGTTGCTGGAGCTGGCGATAATGCACGATCGGACCAGCCGGCCGTCTTCCACGACTGCTGCGGACGTCGCATCGCACGATGTTTCGAGGCCGAGGACAATCAAGAGGAGGAGAGGAAAAAGAGGTGAGAGAGGAGGAGAGGAATATGCGTTACGATTTTATCGTTGCAGGTTTCAGGTTTTGTGTATAGTCACCTGATGCGTTGTTTTTATCTTCCTCTCATCCTCTCCTCTTCTCAATCCTCTCATCCTTTTCTCAGAAACTTCCTCTGCTTCATCCTGTACAATCCGATTATCGTATGACGTTCTTCCCCTCCCGCGCCATCGCACTCACCATCGGTCCGCTCTCGGTCCACTGGTACGGCGTCATGTACGCCCTTGCGTTCCTTCTGGCGTTTTGGTGGCTGCCGCGACTCACGAAATATCGACAGTTGGAGCTCTCCGGAAAAGATATGGAGCACTTTTCTTTGGCGTTGATTCTTGGCGTCCTGCTCGGCGGCAGAATTGGATTTGTCCTTTTCTACGGATTCGAATACTTCATGACGAATCCACTCGAAATACTTGCCGTCTGGCATGGCGGCATGTCCTCCCACGGCGGGTTCATCGGCGTCATGATCGCACTGATCTTGTTCGCACAAAAGAAACGCGTCTCCCTCCTTGCGCTCGCAGATATCATTGTCGTACCTGCTGCGATAGGGCTGGCTCTGGGACGTCTGGGTAACTTCATCAACGGCGAACTCTACGGAACGGTCACGACGCTCCCGTGGGGAATGGCGTTTCCCGAGATCGAAGGCCTTCGTCATCCGACGCAACTGTATGCGATGGCCAAGGATCTGTTCATCGCACTTGTCTGTTTCCTCCATCTCAAGCGAACCGCGGGTTCGATGAAGACGCGATCCGGTACGACCGCAAGTATTTTCCTGATTCTCTACGGCATTCTCCGATTCATCGTCGAAATCTTCCGTGAGCAGCCGTATGGCTATGTATCGATTGCCGGATTGCAGTTGAGTTGGGGGCAGGTGTATACGTTGCCGATTTTGGTGTTTGGATTGGCATTGGTGATCATTGTTCGAAGGAGGGGACAGAATAAGAGAGCGGAAATAGTTTGATTGTGGTATAATAATGAGGTCTTACAAAGATAGATATGCATGAAACAGGTAAAACACTTGTAGTTCCTGATACACCCTTTTTACGCTCCGATCCCAAGGCGCGTAAAATTTTTAAGGAACTTGATACTATTTTAGGACATTTGAAGCGTTTAAATACTTCTGGAGAAGTTCCTGGAAACCTACCGGAAAGTGTTATTGAATATGGAATTAAGCAAATGAGAGAAAGGGCAAGCACGCTGATTATTGAACTCAACAGGATTAATACTGCGAGCCAGAATTAAGTCATGCATTGTCTATGCAATAACAATATCAATGCTTATCAATGCTTATAGAAGTTGGCGTCTTTCGTCATAGAAGCTTGTTCAATTGTCTTTCCAAACTACAATCTGATCGACCGGAGTTCCTCTCTTGCTATCTCCCTTTCCACCCACGGGATCTGCCCGTTCTTCGTCATCATCGTGACATCTGCCCCCTTGCCGCACAGCAACACAACGTCACCTGACTTCGCGAGTGACAGAATGTAACGAATGGCTTCCAGACGTTCCGAAATGCGTACACAGAATTTACTCGGTTGATTGTCAGAATTCGGTGCCGACTCTATCCCGGTGAAATGCGGAATATCTTTCGACACACCACCCAGTACTTCATCGATAATCTTCTCAGGATCTTCGGTGTACGGATCTTCATTGGTGACAATCGTAACATCGGCCATCCTGCCGCAGAGCTCGCCGACGAGCGGCCTCTTCTCCTTCATTCTGTCCCCGCAGCTGCCGGTGAGGACCAGCAGGCGTCCGTTGTCGCCGCAGATTTCTCTGGCGGATCTCAGTGTTTGTTCGTATGCGGCAGGCGTCACGGTGAAGTCAATGAAGACCTTGAACGGTTGTCCTGCGTCGATCAATTCCATCCGCCCGCCCGCTCCTGCAAATGATTCCAAAGCGGCGATGCTCTGCCGCGGCTCGATTCCGAGAGCCTGTGCGCATGACACGGCGCAGAGTGCATTCTCCAGATTGTGGATGCCGGGAATCGGAATGAAAACGGGCATCGGTTGTCCGTCGATGGTGACGACGGCGCTGCATCCCTTCTGGTCGCCCTTGACAGAGGACAGCTGCCGTCCCGGCGAGTAGGAAATGGTGTGTCTGGACGGAATGCCCGAGAAAGCGGCGAACGTCCGGTCATCGGCGTTGAGGACTTTCGTACCGAGTCCTTTCATGGCACGGAAGATGATGCCCTTCGCGGCGATGTACTGGTCCATGGTTCCGTGGTAATCCAGATGCTCCATGGAGACGTTCGTGATGGCTGTTACTGTTGGTGTAATCCCGAGGAGGCGGCCTTGGACGAGACCGTGAGATGATGCTTCGACAATCGCATGTGTACAACCTGCGTCGGATATTCTGCGGAGAAACCGCTGGAGGGTGCGTGCATCGACGGATGTTTTCTGAGTGGGATTTGGTTCTCGGACACCGTTCAGTTCAAAGAACGCCGTGGACACCGCACCTGTTTTCTTGCCGCAGGAATGCAGAATGTGCGACAGCATAGCGACGGTTGTGGTTTTTCCGTCTGTGCCGGTGATGCAGGTGACGATGAGGCGTTGCGCCGGAAATCCCTCGAAAAAAGCGGTGAGGATGTTGCGTGAACGGTGGTAGATGATGCGAACCGGATGCGTGTCCGGTATGAGTTTCTTGAGGAGGCGTTTCATGCGGACAGCATACCACGGGCAGTCTTCACGTCGTCCGCGATTGCCTTTCTCAATGCATCCAGCGACGGGAAATCGCGCACATCCCTGATCCTACCGATGATCGTGACGGAGACTGTGGAAGGGAGATGTCGCAAAACGGCATCGATCAGATGCACTTCCATGGCGACGTCTCTCTGGACTGCGGGGCGCGGACCGAAGTGCAGTGCGCCCTTATACTTTTGACTGTCTATGAAGACGACACACGCATATATGCCATGGTCCAGTGACGGAGGAACATCCGAGAGGTTGATATTGATCGTCGGTACGCCGATGGTCTTTCCCAGCCCCGCACCCGTCACCGTCCGTGCATCGCGGATCGTGACCGGCTCAGACAGCAGGTGCGAGGTTGCCGATGGCCTGTCCTTGTGCGGCATTGCGAACATCCCCGATGGTACCATAGAGATTCTTGAATATGACGCCGATTTCCTCCGGGTTGCCGCGGGCTTTCATCGCCAGAGCTTCCTTCACGGCACCCAGTTTCCATCCGACTTCAGCGAGGTTGTTGCATCCCGACGGAAGAGGCAAAGGCAGAGGCACCAGCATGGCCAGTTGCGCTCCCACTTTGACGGTTCCCCAGAGAAGTTTCCCCATTCCCTTCAACGCCCACCCCGATATTTTTCCGATGTTGGTGAGCGGAATGGTGAAGAGTCCTTCCTTAAGAGTCTCGGCAACCGCGACACCGGGTTTGCTGAAAATATCCGCTGAACTGGTGTTGTTCCAAATTGTCCGTGCAGAGTCGAAGACAATATCTTTTTCGGCGCGAATTGCCTTTGATGCAAATTCAACTGGATCGAAAGACATAAGTGTTTATTTGTTATATAGTATCACAATTATCGGCTTTGTGAAAGGTTTGGAGCGATTGAAATCACGAATTAGTTGAGGCTGTTCTCGTAGAGACGCAAAATTTTGCGTCTCTACGAGAACGGGACGCATCATCATGACCCGTTCGAACCGCCATTGAACGAACAAACATAGCCCATGATCGTCGAGGGAGGTACTCTTTGCTCACGCCATTGCATTCCAGGGTCATTGCTTATGATTTCCGTGTTGATCATCGTTTGTTTCCTCTCCGGATCCTTCTTCATCGCGAAGAAGACCGATGGCGGGAGTGCGTCGATGTGGCTCATCGCTCTGTTCGCGGCGGTCATTCTGTCCGTTGAGGTGCCGGCCGCGTTCGGCGTGTTCGGCCGGATGTCATTGTTGATTACAGGACTCGTGTTCGTCGGGATCATGTTGACGATGGAGCGACATGTCGTCCGCCGATGGATCGCGCATCCTCCTCGTAGTCTCCGCGATTCCTTTCCGAGTCTGTTTACCATCGAACCCGCAGAGATCCGGAGAGCGCTTCCTCTTGGAGCGTTGTTCTTTGTGATCGCGCTCTTCGCGGCTCTCTGTCCCATCGCCGAACTGGACAGCGTTTCGTATCATCTCCCCATCGCGTCGCAGCTGGTCGCAACGGGGAGTGCGTGGGATGTGTTTCAAGCGGGTTACGTCGGGCCGAATACGTATTTCCCGGCGAACCACGAAGCCATGCTCGCGTTCCTCATAGCCGTATTCCAAACGACGCAGATGAGTTTCATCGTGACAATGCTCGGCGTGCTGCTGTTCTACCATGCGCTCCGGAGTTTGGCGGGCGACGGCCGATCCTCCTCCGCGGTGTTTCCGGCACTCCTTCTCGGCCTGTCGTTTCCGTTTCTGTTCCGGCAGTTTCTGAGCCTGCAGATCGACCTCTTTCTGTTCTCGCTTCTTGGCAGTGCAACGGCGTTCCTCGTCGCGGGGATTGTGCATCGCAGACCCGTCGACGCGATGAAATTTTTCCTCACGCTCGGTCTGGCGCTCGGAACGAAGTACAACGCGCTGTCGCATGCCGTTCTACTATTGCCGCTCGTCGCGTGGCTGTTCGTCCGACTCAGGCTCCCACTTAAGAAATGGCTTCCGCTGCCGTTGCTCACGATGGTGACGGGAGGATTCTGGTACGTCAGGAATTGGATCCTCGTCGGCAATCCCATCTACCCGTTCGGCATCGACCTTCTCGGCTGGGAAGCGCACTGGAAAATCATGGCGGAGATGGCGCAGACGTCACTGTGGGATACCGTGCTGTCGCGCGGATTAAAGGAAACATTCCTGCCGGTGCTCGACAATCCACACTTTGACTCTCACCTCGGAACAGTCGCTCTTGCTGTGATTCCCGTCACTGCAGCACTCGGCATCGTCATGCTCATCCTGTCGGTGTACCGATTCTTCACAAGTAAATCCGGTAGTCGTCAGGATCTCTTCCACGCTTCCGTGTTCGCGGCATTGGTGTATCTCCTCTTCACAACTGCCGCCGTCTACGCCACCTCTCCCTACACCTTCTCGCTCTGGAATGAGGTGGTCCGGTATTCCGCGGGATTCATCGCTGTGATTCCGATCCTCCTGCTCTTCACGTCGATAGCTTCTCCCTCGATGCGATGGGTCGTGAATCTTTGTGCCCTGTCGGTCGCGGGATACAACATCATCGTGAAGAGTTTCCTGTTCTCGCCTGATGTTCACGACTTTCTGCGAGAGAAATCAACGGCGACTTCGGAAATCGGATGGGCACTCATTCTCGGTTCGATAGTCCTCATTCTTCTCGCCGGCGTGATGTGCCGAAGAAATTCGCATCTTGCGGTGAATGCGTTCCGGATCGTCCTCCTGAGTGTCGCCCTCTTCCTCTTCGCCCGATCCCTGCCTCCTCCACATCCCGCGGACGACGGTTTCCTCCTCCGTGAACTTTCCGGGTACGATCGTTTGTTGCCGGCCATCGCGCTTCTCCGTCAGGTGCCGAAGACGGATGATCGACCGGCCATCGCGGTCACGGGCCTCACGCATTACTGGATCTTCGAGAAGGAAGGATTCAATCCCATGTATCTGAATGTCGATGGATGTGATCAATGCACGTACCCGGATTACCGCGGCGAGGAAGAGTCGGTTCGCGCGAGACCCGACGAGCATGGATGGAAGGAGCTTGTCTCGAAGCGTCACATCGATTACCTTCTGATAGGCACCGGAGGCGGGCAAACGTCCGCAGTGCTCCCTGAGAAGACATGGGCTGACGCGGATCCTGTTCTCTTCCATCCGATGCTGAGCCGACAGGGAATCAGCCTCTATGCAGTCGAATCCTTATGAAACTGTCCATTGTCATTCCCTGTTTCAATGAACTCCGGAGCATCACGCCTCTGCTGGAGGCCGTCGAGCGCGTGCAACTGGGAGAGATGCAGAAAGAGATCATCGTCATCGACGACTGTTCCACGGACGGGACGTCTGATCTGCTCAAAAATCTTTCGAAGCGAAGCGATCATACCTTTCTTTTTCATGATAATAATCAGGGCAAGGGGAGAGCGCTCCGGACCGGATTCGAACACGTCACCGGAGACATCGTCATCATTCAGGATGCCGATCTGGAGTACGACCCAAGCGACTATCCGGAACTGATACGCCCGATTGTCACCGGCACTGCGAAAGTGGTGTACGGTTCTCGTGAGCGCAATGCGCTGAACAAGACGCATTCAGGTTTGTCCTTCTACGCAGGAGGTCTGTTCCTGACGTGGCTGACGAATGTCTTGTACGGTTCACGGCTTACCGATGAGCCGACGTGCTACAAGGTGTTCGATGCGACGCTCCTTAAAAGCATTCCGCTCTCGTGCACACGCTTTGAGTTCTGTCCTGAGGTGACCGCCAAGATTCTGAGGCGCGGCATTCCCATCGCGGAGGTGCCGATATCGTACAATCCCCGTAAGCCGGCTGAAGGGAAGAAGATCGGATTCTTTGACGGTCTGCATGCCATTTGGACCCTGATCTGGTACAGGTTCTTCGATTGATGTTTGTCCGTGATCTGAGGTTGTATTGGCTGTTATACGGAATGAACCTGATTTTGAATCTTTTAATCTTGTAGCAGCGGCTGAGCAATCGCCTCCGCTGCGGTTTTCGTCCTTCGAATTCTTCGGGGCGACCTGCGCTTGCCGAAGGTTGAACCGCAGCTTCGGTAACAATCGAGTGAATTTCGTATTTTGCGCCAGGGAGCCGGTTTATCATGAGACCGCCTCTCTCATATCGTTTCGTCTTCGAACTGCCACAAATCCTTCAAGAAAATATGTTGTGATTATCGAATTGAGGAAGTGCTTCGCGGAATTCGAATGTGTCAAGCAACCTCAGACGCTTTGTGTCATTTTGGATGCAAATTGGTATCAGTATCACCGGGGACTCCTTGAATTCGAATGGAAAAAGCCCATCACATGAGGGGCTTTGTCCTTCCTTTCTTATTCGAAGTCCTGCGAGGGAAAATTTGTGCTGCGAGAAGTACCGTCAAGGTCTGTATTCACTGATGGGAAAGTTCTCATATCTGTATCGGCTTGCGTATTGAACGGATAGACCTGAAGGGCATATAGCGCAATGCCTATGACAACGAGAATCGCAATGATGGCAACGATGATCGGAAGCGACGATGTCGCTGTATGGTCACGGTGGACGTCATGCTTGATGGTATTTTCCATAGAAAGAAGTGGGAAAGTCGGGAATTGTGATGGAGAAGAACGTACTGCCGGAAATTCTCTCTCTTCCATTTTTCATGATCGCATCAACGCTCCGAATCGCTATCAGTACAACACGTCGTCTTTCCGGCAGTCTCTCAAGACTTCATTTCGGGATGATGCTAATGAGCAGTTGGCCTCAGTCTGACATTCAGAGTTCGGAGAGAGAAAAGAACCGTATGACAGCCTCGGATTCTTCTACTGCTGATTTCTCGACGACTTGTTCCCATTCCTGTTTGAACGATTTTCATTCATCGTAGTGGTTCCTGATTCTTCGGTGTCACCATCCGGATTTTTGTAGCCTTGTTGTTGATTGTCTTGACCTTTCTTTTCTGATGGAAGCTTTGGCTCCGACGGTGAGTTGGATGTGTAATCCATAAGATGTGGGGGAAAGAAAGCCGGCGGCAAATGCCGTTCGGCAAAAGTATTGACGACCGAATGGATGTGTTCTTACAGAGACCCTCTTGCAATTCGGATAAAAAACCCAGTCAATTTCTATCGGTGGTCGTCTGAGATGAAGTGAAATCGTGCATCCGGAATATTACGGCAGACTGTTGCGGATTCTTCGGAGCAGTGGAGTGGATACGTTGCCATTCTTTTTCACGCACGCTTCTCTCATTCTCGCTCCATGTTCCGGCATTCGCGAATGCCGTGGCGGAGAGGGAGGGATTCGAACCCTCGAGACCCTAAGGGGGTCTAACGGTTTTCAAGACCGTCGCCATAGACCACTCGGCCACCTCTCCATACTTCATAGGTTACCATAGTTGTTGGTGTTTCGAAGTTGCACCGGTCGCTCCGTTTACCCTGATTGCATCGAAGGGCTCCGGTGCGTGGCACGCCACTCGGCCACCTCTCCTTACTCATAGCGTAACATAAATACTTCCAGATACGACCAAGAACAAGTCGCCTCGTTTGTCCTCATACCGGAATAACCTGATTTCGATCATTTCTACATTGCTGTGATTGGACAATCGCCGCCGCTGCGGTTTTCGAACCGCAGCTACGGGACATTGAAACGATACTAATCTTGGTGTTCGAAGTTGCACCGGTCGCTCCGCTTATTCCGTTACGGCCGAGAGCAGAGACGGATGCGTTTTTCGAAGATGCTGCAATTTCGGCGAGATGACGATGGAGCAGTACGCTTCCTCCGGATGACGCTCGTAGTATTGCCGGTGCTCACTCTCCGCTTCGTGGAACGTTTTCAGATCGGCTATCTCGGTGACGATCTTCCGTTTTTCGTTCTTCTGCATTTCATTGATCGCTTTGGAAGCGTCCTTCTTCTGCTCATCGTTCACGGTAAGAATCAGCGAGCGGTACTGCGTGCCGATATCATTGCCTTGTTGATTGAGAGTCGTCGGATCGTGACAGGCGAAGAATACGTTCAGGAGATTCCGGTACGTGACGATCGCCGGATCGAACGTGATGCGGATTACTTCGGCATGCCCCGTTTTTCCCGATGACACGATCATGTAATTCGGTTTCTCACTTGAACCTCCCGCGTATCCCGGTGTCACCGATGTCACACCGTTGACCATGCTGAAGACGGCTTCCGTGCACCAGAAGCACCCGCCGCCGAAATAGGCCCGATGCAGAGCGGGGGAGGAGAGCGGCTCTTTCTCCGGAATGAATTGCAGCGACAGTGAATTGACGCAGTGGCGCGTGTTCTTGTCGGTCATTTTCTCACCTTCGAACACATGACCCAGATGTGCATCACACGCCGTGCAGCGAATCTCGGTGCGTCGACCATCGGAGTCGATGAGCCGTCTCACCGCATCCGGATACTCATCATCGAAGCTCGGCCAGCCGCACCCGGCATCGAATTTGCTTTTCGATGAATAGAGCGGCGAACGACAGCGCTTGCAGATATACGCTCCCGCTTTGAAGAACGAATCGTATTCGCCGGACCGTGGCGGCTCGGTTCCGTGGTGGACGATGATGTCTTCTTCGGCCGGTGAGAGGGGAGTGAAGGAGGGCATGGCTGAGTCGGGAAAAGTGCATTCTACTGCCAAACTCTTCCCCTGAGCACATATTTCTCTTGCATGAATTGGAATCGGGGCGTAAAAATAGTCACCATTTTCTTCCCATATAAGTTATGCCGCAAAGCCCTGATGAATTGTACGATAGAAGTGTTGAAGATAGAGGTGGATTCGGTGAGCATGATGTTGGTGAAAGTCATGATGCGTTGTCATGTGGATATCCTTCTTTGCGTCAGTCTCAGGTTCCTAACGATTATACTGATGCAATGTATGTTGCCTCGGCATTTGTCGAAGCTGTTTGCGACAGTACAAGAAATTTCGCAGCCGGTAGTCTTGAAGTTCCGACTCCGGAAGGTCAATACTCTAATGCAGAAGTCGGTGAACGTATGAAGATGTTGGGATTGTAAATTGCCAATTCAGTAAGCGGAATGTCAGATGTGGTTCCTCCCGATTCTGACGATGAAGAAGAAACGAGAGTTGGCGATTTCTGGGATGATCTTAAATAAAACTCATTGCTCGTTAACTTTCCCGTTTGATGATTCGATGTCTGGAGGGCTCGTTATAGGAATGAACTCACGAATCGGCTCATCGTTCGTGGATGACGGCTACGGAGAGCAATGATGTCCTCGTCCTGTTCTCGTAGAGACGCCCGATCGGGCGTCTCTACGAGAACGACGCCTGCTCGGAGAACACATGCGATGTAGTCGGTGATCTGAACAGGGAGGACTGCGGTCTTCTGCAGTCAGCCCATTCCTGTGTTCTTTCCGGTATAGGCACTTTCCCAGCGTTCGTACCCTCGCTATTCGTCTGCAATTCACCTGTGGCTGAGCCACGGCGTTCGCGAACGCCGTGGCGGAGAGGGAGGGATTCGAACCCTCGAGACCTTGCGGTCTGCCACGTTAGCAGTGTGGTGCCTTCAGCCACTCGGCCACCTCTCCGTGCATCGGAGTGTATCAGAAAATATTCTTACAGCGAATGATCGTGATTCTGTCGCATCCTTCCTGCCACATTCACAGAAACGTTGACTGGTGTTTAACGTACTCTTTGTTACGGATTCGATAGTTAGTACGTTTGTCCGCCCGGTCATTGCTTCCCCCCATGGAGAGTCTCTAGTGCCGTTCGGAGTTGTGAAATAAATCCAATCACTGCAGGTTCGAGGTCTTCATTATTATCAAGATTTTTTTGAATCACTGGAATGAATTTGGTCACTTCGTCATCAAGGATACGTCTTTCTTCATTTTTGATTCTTCCTAGTTTCATTTTCTTCATAGATGGGACTGGGAAGTGATGAGGAAAGAATAACAGTCGATTCTGATGCAGTTTCTACTTTGACCATCTAACGATCCATAGCAAATGAGTCATATTCAGGTGCAGATTCGATCAATTCCTCCCGCAGCGACGCGATGTCCTTGTCCATTCCATTCACTGTCAGGACAGGTAAGCGGTTGCCGCTCAATGCAAAGGTTGATTCAATGATTGCGAGGACATCGTAGGACACGATGATGCAGCCCATGCTGCGGTAGCGGTAGTCATCGGCAAGCATTTTCACTGCGGAGCGATGACTGTGGATGCCGTACGGGGTGTCTTCATCGGTACTGTTACGCGTCAGGCGGAGGAACGTGCCGTCTTTGCCGAACGTCGTACGGTCACCTTTGATATCTTTCGAGAGAACAGTCCACGCTCTTGCAGGGGTTCTGGCGTTGTACACCCGTCCGATGTACCGCACGACAGACCGTTGTCCCGTCACGATCGGGAAGGACGTTTGGATGCCGTCAGGGTGCACGAGGTACCCGATGTTTTCATCTGTATCCGCAATGAATACATCACCGGCCTCAGGCTGCCAATCTGCGATGTCCTGTGGTCCTTGTTCGGAGGGCAGGAGAGTCGCCGCCAGCGCAAGGCTGTGCATGCAGAGTGTTGTCACGAGGACGCCAAGGACCAGCCGGTGTTGCCATCGGGAGGGGATATGCAAGTTGCATATAGTACTGAAGACGACAATATTGTCAAGGATGAGAGGATTGAGAAGAGGAGAGGATGAGAGGAAGAATGTTCCTGTATCCTCTCATCTTCTTGTTCCTCTCATCCTCTCATCCTTTCCCATGCGCCTCGGTGTCCTTTCCTACGACTACGCTCCCGCCATCGGCGGGATGGGTATCGTTGCCAAGCGGTACGTCGACAGGATGCGTCAACAGTTTCCGGAACACACGATCATCGTCATTGCCCCCGGTACTGCAGCCGATGATCGGGTCAGTGCGATCGCGCGATTGCGGTATTTGAAAAGCGGCGGATGTCCGATATTTTCACTGATTCTTTCGATGGCGCTCCCGCAAATCATCCGGAAGCACCGGTTGGATGTTCTGCACGTTCATGCCGGATCGGGTGGAGTCTTTCTTCTTCGGAAGCCGCAGTGCCCGCTCGTTGTCACCGCGCATCATACGTACCGTCAGGAGGCGGAATTCGTATTCAACGATCGTCCCGTGAAGAAGTTCATGAAATCCATAATGGGCATTCTTGAAAGAAGAACGTACCGACTGGCAGACCGGATTATTGCGGTTTCAGCCGATACGGCTGCGGCTCTTATCGAGGATTACGGTATTCCTCAGTCACGTATTCGAGTCATTGAAAATCCTGTGAACCTGCCTCCGGAAGGGGAGTTGTTCCATCCGAAAGATTTCACATCCATTCTGTACGTCGGACGATTGGAAGAGAGGAAGGGTTGCATGACGCTGCTCCGCGCGATGGTACTGTTGCGCAATCATTTCCCGTCGATCAGGCTGACCGTGATCGGTTCGAATCTGCTGGGATCGTCCGTGCAACGATTCATTGTTGATAATCAACTCGAAGCGCATATTCAGCTTCTTGGCTTCGTCGATCAGGGACGGTACGACGCAGAGCGCAGGCGCGCCGGTATCGTCGTCGTTCCTTCATTAATGGAAGGTTTCGGCCTTGTAGCTGCGGAAGCGATGGCGGATGGAGCCTGCGTGGTGGGAGCCGACGCTCCGGGACTCCGGTCATTGATCCGCGACAAGGAAACCGGTCTGCTCTTCAAGTCGGGTGATGCCGCGTGTTGTGTCGCAGCGATGGAATGGGCATTGGGAAATACTGCGGCGACGACGACGATCGGCCGGCATGCGGCGGAAGACGTTCGAAGGAGGTGTGATGTTTCGAAGCGGACTAGGGATCTGGAGAGAATTATCAGCAGCACAAAGTTTTGATTACAATTCCATTTCAATCTGACACTCAATCAAGATGTCATGGTGAGCGGAGCCGAACCATGACATCGGCATGTCGCCCTTCGACTCCGCTCAGGGTGACATGCCTTTGTATTCTGTTGGATCGGAATTGAGATAAGAATAAAAAATGTGTACAACAATTCACATTATTCTCTTCTGCAAGGGAAGAAAATTGCATTGAACTAAGCCGAATCGTACGATGAAATCGATGTTCACCCACGAGCCGGTTCTGCTTGCCGAGTGTCTGAGGATTTTGAATCCGGAGTCCGGTGAATCGGTTCTGGATGTCACGCTAGGCCTCGGCGGACATGCCCGCGCATTCATTGATCGTATCGGTCCGACAGGACGCTTTATCGGCTTGGATGCGGATAGTGATAACCTTCGTCTCGCACAAGAATCGCTCAAAGACATTCCTGTTGCCTCAACTTTCATTCATGCCAATTTTCTCTCACTTCCCGATTGCCTTCCCGAGGATCGGCGGACGTTCGATGTGATCATCGCGGACATCGGTCTCAGCTCCGTCCATGTGGATGATCCGTCCCGCGGATTCACCTTCAGGAAGGATGCGCCGCTGGATCTCCGCTTCGATCGGACGACCGGAATGACGGGGGCGGCATTGCTCGCATCGTTGGATCCCTCGACACTGCTCTCCGCATTCCGGGAGTACGGTGAATTGCCCCGTGCGAGATCTCTCGTCGACGCGATTGTCCGCGTGCGCGGCGATCATCCGATCTTGCGGACGGGCGAGCTGGTGGATGTCGTCCGCGGCGTCTTCGGATACAAGACCCCTGATGTTTTACCTCAGATATTTCAGGCACTGAGGATTCTGGTGAACCAGGAACTTTCGGCGCTGCGGCACTTGCTTGCTATCGGCCCGTCATTGCTGAAACCCGGTGGACGCCTCGGCATCATCAGTTTCCATTCGCTGGAGGATCGTCTCGTGAAGCATGCATTCCGCGGTCTGGTGACGGAGACCAAAGATGTTGTGACGGGCGCGCCCATCGCCAAAACGCCGTTTACACTTCTCACGCCGAAAGCCGTCCGTCCCTCGGCGCAGGAGGTGAAAAGAAATTCGCGCTCCCGTTCCGCTTGTTTGCGTGCATTGTCCCTTTCCCCGTTGTATACTTCCCGCCGCACCTGACTTATGCCGGTTTTCGCAGGATCATCGTCGCTGTCCGCGGCTGAACATCCGTTTCGCCGGAGTTCGCTCAATCGCATGATGCTCGGAAGCACCGTGCTGCTGCTGGTTGTCATCGGAACGCTCATCATCGGCTTGGCACTTCTCATTCTCTTTCACAATAACCTGAATGCCACCAAAGGGTACAAGCTCCGGTCTCTCGAGCACACACGCGCTGGACTGATGCGCGATCAGGAGGATCTCAACATGCTGATTGCGGATTCGCAGTCACTCAGATCTCTTCAGAGCGATGTGCAGGTTCAGGCAATGGTGAAAGCGGCGAAAGTGAAGTACGTGGAGGGGGAGCCGGCGATCGCTATGGCACCGGAGGGGGAAGGGCAGTAAAGGGTGTTTTTTGGGGAATGGCAGTAAGGGCAATGAAGGCAATAAAGTCAATAAGGTAAAAGGAGCAAGGTGCCTTACTGCCCTTATTGCCATTTCTGCCTTTACTGCCCTGCGATCTATGCTACCTGCCGCATCTGAATCGTCATGATCTGCGCCTTCGCCGCGCGGGCGTCCGAGACAATGACGAGGCGTTGACCGCGCTGCACATACTTCTCTTTCTTGAGGAGGGCGACAGCCGCTTCGATCGTCTTCTCGGGATTCTCGTAGAAGGGGATGACGTGCGGAACGATGCCCCAGACGAGCATGAGCTGGCGCTGGCATTCGGGGAATTCCGTGAATGTATGGATGGGTGTCAGCGGCCTGCAATTGCTGACGGCACGCGCGGTCCGGCCGTGCTTGCTGATGACGATCATCGCATCGGCTTGGAGCTCGCTCGCGAGGACGCTGGCTGCGAGTGCCTGCTTCCTTCGGGCCGCATCCATGGAGATCCGCTCGCCGTGCGCTTCGGTAACTAGAAGATCATAGTGGGGATCAATGCGTTCGTTCCGGATGAGAATCCGGCTCATCGCTTCGACGGCTTTGACCGGATACTTCCCGTTGGCGGTTTCCGCGGACAACATGGTCGCGTCAGCCTGGAGGCGGGCGGCATGCGCGACGTCCGTGACTTCCGCCCGTGTCGGCATGGGCCCGAGAACCATGCTCTCCAGCATGTGCGTCGCGACGATGACCGGTTTGGCTGCGAGGCGGCATTTGGCGACGATTTCATCCTGCATGAGTGGAACGTCTTCGAACGGGACTTCGGATCCCAGATCGCCGCGCGCCACCATGACGCCGTCCGACGCTTCGATGATTTCATCGATGTTGTCGACGGCCTGCGGTGTTTCGATCTTGGAGATCACATGTGCTTCGCTCTTGTTCTTATGGAGGAAATCTTTGAGCTTGCGGACGTCGTCACCGGTACGGACGAACGATGCGGCGATGAAATCAACCTGTTGCTCCGCCCCGAAGCGGATGTCGTTCCAATCTTTTTTCGTGAAGGATGGCAGGCTGATGTGCGCGCCCGGAAGGTTGACGTGACGGCGTGAGCCGATGGTGCCGGACTCGAGAGCTTTGGCGACAACGCCATGTCCCGTGATTTTCTCGATGCGGAACTCGATGGCACCGTTATCGATCAGGATGCAGCGTGCGTTTGGCGCGTCATCCGCAAGCTTGTCGTAATCAACGATGACTGTTTTCATCGTTTCCTTCTCAGGTTTCTTCGAGGTGAACAGTACACGGTCTCCGATGTCGATTATGATTTTCTTTTCCACATCCCCCGTGCGGACCTCAGGACCCTTCGTATCCAGCATGATGCCCAGACTGTAGCCGCGCTTGTTCACGGTTCTGATGTTGTCGATGACTTTTCCGTGTGCGGCATAATCTCCGTGGGAGAAGTTGAGCCGGCAGACGTTCACGCCCAGCTGAGCCAGTCGTTCGATATTTTCCACGGTGTTGCTTGTGGGACCGAGGGTGGCGACGATTTTCGTGAGACGCATAGAAAAGGGAAAAGGAAAAAGTGAGCGGAGTGTACAGGGAAGGGGATTGGTTGGTACAGGTCGCTTGTCGCTTGTCAAAAGCATTCACAAAACCTCTGAAGGCTCAATTGCGTTCACACTTGAAACTTGTGAACTGGAAACCTGAAACAACTACTTCCCCGATGTCGGCACGACCAGCGGATTTTCCCGTGCGCAATGCACGCAGCGGAGGTCCCAGAGAGGAATCAGTGAGCGGAAGGTTACTGAGTCGTTACTGATGGGTTGGTAGTACGTGAGTGGTCGGTAGAACTGGAAAGCGGCAAAGATGAGAATTGACAGGACGGTGGCGGCGATCAATTTCCCCGTTTCCGTTACAGCGAGACGTCCGATGCGCAGGATGTTATCGAACGCGAGGACGAAGAGAATGAAGCTTAAGAGCAGCGGGATGAAATAATGGTAGAGGTACATCACACGCGGCAGGCTGCCGATGACGATCATGTACCCTGCATACATCGTGAAGAACACGGCAAGGAGGAACCGGTTTCTGATCGTCGTGCCCAGAAACACCGAGCTGAAGAGCAGCGAGAATGCCAGCAGGACGCCGATGAGTCCGCATGCCCAGGCGACCGGATTGGTGACGAGATACAGATAGCGGAACGTGGTGTCATTGACCTGCTCCCAGCGGTAGTTGATCGTTTTCGCGCCGATGGGCCAGAGGAAGGACGGACTGCCGTTCTCATCCGGCTTGCACATGTCCAGACGCGGTACGCCTTTGTTGTAGTAGCCGACGAACGCGAGGGAGTCCCGGAGCATGACGGGGAAGGATCGCAGCGAACCGTTGTCGCCGTTTGCCAGAATCGCCTTGTATTCGTCCGAAGCATGGTAGTAACCCTCGGTATTCAACTCCGGAACGATCCGGCTCGCGAGGGAGAAGTGAATCTGCCAGATCGTAATGTACGTGACGAGAAATGCCGCCGAGAACGCCAGTAGGAAGATGACGATTCTTCGCCAGTCCGGCAGCAGCCGGTAGAGCGTGGCGGGGACGAGCAGGATGAAGATGAGCCCCACGACTTTCGTCGTCAGCGTCAGCGCGAAGGAGACGCCGAAGAAGAGGGAAAGGACGCAGAGTTTCGACAGCCCCTCTCCGGATTTCGATCTGTCTTGCGTGTGCAGGAAGAGGAGGATCGTGAGCATGCCGAAAAATGTCAGAGGGGAGTCCACCATGGCGCCGCGGCTGTGGACGATCTGCGCATTATCGAAGATGTACAGGAAGGACAGTAATGCTGAGAGGGGATGGGATTTGGTGATGAAGAGGAAGATCAGGAACAGGATCGGTGCGGTGAGCCATCCCAGCAGCGACGGGAACAGGCGGAAGCCTGTGAAGGAGAAATCCGGGTACTTCTCGAATCCCTGCGCGAAATCCGTGGTGATGAACATGTCATTCTGCGCATTCGAATGCGTGATCTTCTCTCCGAGAGCGATGAGCAGTTTCCCGAGCGGCGGATGCTGCTCCATGAAGAAGACACCGTTCAGGTATTTCTGCGCTGCGGCGATGTGGTACGGCTCGTCCCAGAACGAAGCCTGCGGATTCATGTACCCATAGAAGTACGTGAAGTACGACGTGAGCAGGACGAAGAGAAGGTACAGTCCCATGGTGACCGCCGTGACATTCCGGACGGAAGAGGTTTTCTGTGACATTGACGCGAGTGTACAGAGAGGCTGAAAGAAGTGTCAAAATAACGTCTCACGGAGAGCGGTGCTCCGGACTGAATGAGGGATCCTCTGGAATGAGTTGACGACGTATGTTTGGAGTCGCTTCTGTTCATGCACAGTTACAAAATTTTCTTATGCAGTCGTCGTTCTCGTAGAGACGCCCGATCGGGCGTCTCTACGAGAACAGCCCGTTCATCATTGGCAGCCTCGCCATCCTCTTTATGAGATCATTTCGTTCACAAGTTCGTTTCTACTCCGATCGTTGAGGATCCTTCACGACACAAAATTTGTTCACGGAACGCCGGAATGTCTACACAGGAACACATTCCATTCTGTACACTTCACAGGAATGAGATTTTCCCCCTGGTTCTTCATCGGGAGATATTGGACGGAGGCGATGCTCGGAGTGGGATTGGCGGTGACAGTGGGGTTGATCTTTCAGCAAACATTGCGCGACTCACAGCCTCTGGATCTGGGTGCTTCTGTGACTCCTCCGGATCCCTGCGATATGTCGGCGGTCACGTGTCCTCAGTGCGGTTGGATCGCGGCAGGTGCGGTTGCCAGTCTCCAGTGGACATCGTATGCGACCGGCCAGCAATGTTCTGGAAACATCAG
>JAQTSK010000025.1 GCA_028711345.1 Candidatus Peribacteraceae bacterium | reverse complement strand
TGATAAAACACTCGTTGTTTTCACAGCGGGAGATTCCCGATCATGGACACATTTGTATGAGCTTCTTTCCTCTACTCGTAGTCACTAATCTCACCTCACGAGTCGCAAAAGTCACCAAAGGCGTAATTGACATCAAGCGCCGACCCGAGGACATATGTACCTGACTGCGTTCCGCTGCTCTGACCGATAATGATGTTCTGGAAACTGTCTTCCGTGCTCACCAACGAATACGAGACGGCTCCCGTTCCTGAGAATTGAACCGTACCGCTTGTCGTGAAAGATCCTATTGTGCTGTCCCAGGATCCACAGACAGTTGCAGTATTCGCTCCCAACGTCAATGTTCCACGTATGTCTACATCCTTCACATTCAATGATCCCCCCGGAGCAAATTCCGATCCCGGCCAGACAAAAAGCTCGCCGCCTGTCATCGTGAGCGTCGTGCTGCCGAGGAAGATAGAACGGATATCACTGTCTCCGTTGGTATCTGCAACATCGAGCTTTGCGTTGGTCATCGCCGGAGCATTGACCGAACTCCCCGTATTACTTCGCAGGATCAATCGGTTCTGATACAGGTGCATGCCCGTCATCGAACTTCCTGATCCGCAGGTGACCGTCACCGCATCCGGCGTTCCGTTATCAATGTATACCGTGATAATGCTCCCGCCGGTGAATGCCAAACCCGAAACGGTATATTGTCCGCCGCCATCGACCGTGTCCGTGCCGGCCGCACCTCCGTTCACGCTCACCGCCACCGTCCCGCTGGTAATGGGTGTCGTTCCCTCGTCGGAGTAGATAGTGCCGGTGATGCCGAAAGTTTCCGCGAATGCCCAGTTCGTATTGTTTCCGCTATCCACACACCCATTGCTTGTCAAGCACTCAAGAGTCGAGCCCCCCGATGCGTCGTTGTCCATGACGTTTAAGAAGGACAGATCCTGTGATCCTGAATCGGCATCCAGCATCAGTTTCGACGCCGATCCCTGCGATGGCTCAAAAGAAATGTCGGCAAATCCGTACATCCGGGTGGCGCTGGTGGTCGTAGGCATATTATTCGACGCTGCGACGTATCGTGAATCGAGTACGCTGATGTATCCCTGCGTAAAAGCGGTTGCAGTATCGTAGCGGCAGTAGGTCGCACCTCGTTCGGAGACAACGTAACTCGTACCGGCAGTGACGGCGACGGGCGTGATATCCGTATACACCCACGTCGTACTGTTGACCCCCGTCACCGTCGCACTTGCAAGAACGGCCTGGGTCGCCAAATTGTACAGTCGCACTGTGCGAGCTGCCGTGGTATCCACCCGCAGTCCGAGTTTGGTGATGGTGCCGCTGACCGTCGGGGTGAATCGAACACCCATGTTGTAATCTCCTGCCAGACATGCGCCATTCGTCCCGATTTGGCCTTGTACGGGAGTGGGCATGACATAATTCTTGGATATTCGCAGGTTCAGCAAATTTCCTTCTGCGCCATTGAGCGTCAGTGCTCCGGAGAAGGATTGCCGGGAGCGATAATCGAAGAACAAGGAAGCAGCCGAAGTAATGTTTTTCGTAAAGTTGTGGAAAACTGTCGATCCTGATATCGCCTGGTTGGCATCATCCAATATCACCGTCCCGGTTGACGTGAACTGTGCATGGTTAGCAAAACTTCCGCTAAGTGTAACCGGATACGCATTGCCGGTTCGAAGTTCACCTGACTGGAGATTTAGGTTACCGCTGAGTCCGAGCACGGAGCCGAGAACGTACATGCCGCTGCCGGTATTCGGATGCCCCGAGGCCAAGGCAATGGCCTCGCTGTTCGCAAGAACTCTGTTATACATGCGCACGTCGTCGAGAGAGCCTGCAAAAGGAAGTACAAGAGCAGTTCTTGCGGCCAGGGTAACACCCAAATTATTTAGCATCGTGGCGCTCAATCCATCTGCTCCTGTTGTCATTGCGACGGATGCGCCGTCTTGATACAGCTTGATCCCGGCTGCGGTGCTGGATCCATTGTACGTCAGCAGGTAATGATGCCAATTTCCGTCGACTAACGATGTATCGGCTGTCGTACCGAGGGTAAAAACGTTTGATGACCAGGTATTGATGAATTGCACTCCTATTTTCCCCGCATCAGTTGCGCCGGCGGCCGAATAGTTCGCTAAAATATTCCATCCACGATAGCTGTCCGCCGACGACATCTTGGCGATGATGGCGGACATGGCTGTGCTCGTCGTCTGGCTCCAGAATCCGATGGAGAACTTGCTGGTCCGTTCGAAATCGAAATTCTGTTCATTGGCGAAGGTGACCATCTGGGTGGTTCCGTTGAAGGTCATCCCGAACGGGCTATAGAACCGGCTGGCATGGACGGGATTGGTTTTCCATGTGGGACCGCCCGTCAATGTCCCATGGGCACCGTTTCCCGAATCGTCTCGTACCACCGTCGATCCCGTTCCGTCATCCAGCTTCCAGTAGCCGACTAATCCATTGTTGATCGTCAGATTGCTGAGCGTGTTGGATCCGAGCGTGAGTGATTCCGGAGACGCGGCATCCCCGTCTGTGGAATGCAGGAGTGTGCCCGTACTCGTCGTGAACGTTCCCGCATTCGCGATGAAGCTCCCGCTCAAGGTGAGTCCGTTTGTCCCCATCGCCATCGTTCCCTTCACTTCCAGATCGTGAGACTTCACCCGTCCCCCGGGAGTGAATTGCGATCCCGGCCAGATGTAGAGTTCCTTCCCGGAAGCGAGCTGCAACGTGGCATTCGCATCGGTCATCCAGTACACGGAGGAGATATCGCTGTCGGCGACGTTGTCTGCGATCGCCAGTTTGGCATTGGTCATTGCAGGTGCATTGGCGGCTGAACCGGTATTGCTGCGAATGATCAGACGATTTTGATACAGGTGCACGCCGGTCATCGAACTTCCTGACCCGCAGGTGACCGTCACCGCATCAGCGGCATTCTCATCGATGTACACCGTAACGATGCTGCCGCCCGTGAGCGTGAGCCCCGTCACCGTGTACTGTCCGCCGGCATCCACGGCATCCGTCACTTTGGCGGCGGCGTTCACACTCACCGCCACCGTCCCGCTGGTGATGGGAGTTGTTCCTTCGTCGGAGTAGATGGTACCGGTGATGGACACGTTGGATGCATCGTTCGCGATCCGCCACGACCGTTGCTCGTTTTTCGTTTCTTGTTTTTCGTTTGTGAGCGTAAGCGGACCGACCGTAAATACATCCGGTGAACTATCCGGGGCATCGAAGAGATAGGAGAAGGTGGCGGTGGAGCCCTTCGATTGAGAGACCTTCCATGTCAATGTTGCCTCGGAAGAAATGGCCGCCGAATCGCTTGACGCCGTACCGCCACCGGAAATGCTATCGATCCGGAAGCTCCCCGGCACCGTTTCGCGGATACTTCCTTCGAAATCCTCTAAAAATTCCACGTTGATCGTCATCGGCGACGAGCCGACCGGAAAGAGCCGCGTTGCACCTGAGCGACTGATGATGGCTTGCCAATTGCCTGTAGACGAGGCTGCTTCAAGTGAAAGAGAAGATGGCGCTACGGCGACCGATTGAACGATGCGTCTGATGCCAAGATTCGTCGTGGCTTCCAGCGTGAGCGTGTAGTCTCCGGGGTCATCGAATGCAAGAGAGGTGCGGTAGTCGGGAGTGATGGACCCCGGGCGTTTTTCACCGCATGTCGGTGTTGTCTCTATCGTCCCATTTTTCGTCATGAGCGTCCGAATGGTGACGTTTGCGCGCTCGACAGTCAGAAGGAGGTCTGCGTCGCACACCATCTCCCCCGACGGATCTAGAACCCCCATCATGATCTCCGCAGTCTCACCTGTGCGGTACCGATCCTTGTCCGTGTTCATAACCAGAACGCCCCACGAGTCATCATTGGTTGCCGCAGCAGCAGGACGCAGTCCCGGAGAAAAAACGGAGGACTGAACACTGCTGATCGTTTTTGCAAATCCAGGTCCGGCCATCACGAGGACCACCAGCACAAGACCGGTGAGGATCGTCAGCCTGCAGTACCGGACGGTGCCGGTGCGTCCGCGCCATCGCATGGACTCCATCCTAGCAGACCGTCATGTCCGATATCAGTAGTTCCGGATTCCGTTCAGCTCGATGGTTTCGAGCCTGCGAAGGTGCCGCCGCATATCAGACAGGGAGACCATATTTTTTCACTTCCCGCACCAAGGTGCTGTATTTGTCTTCCAGATCTTCCGGATGAAAATACACCACTTCGATATTCCTGAGATCCTCCTCCTGTTCCACCCGGCACAGGAAGTGCAATTCTTCCATGCGGGAATTGCCGAATGGAAGGTGGATGACGGCAATATCGATGTCGCTTCGCGGGTGCGATGCGCCTTTCGCCACGGAACCGAACAGCAGAACCTGCGTCACGGGAAATCCGTGGCGTTCCAGCAGCATTTTGAGCGTGCGTGCCTTTTGCATTCCTTGAGCGATCGTTGGTGAGGAATTGCTCATCATTGGAGGATGGATTGTAAAAGCTGTTCCGCATGCGACACCCAATACTCCGCATTCTTGTGTGTTGCCTGCTCCTCAGACCACTGATGGTCCGCATATCTTGCCCGGACGGCAAGTCGGCTCATTTCGCGGAGCAGCGCCATCTGTTCGCCGGGGAGAGGGAGGGGGATTTGTGATGCAAGTTCGTGCAGCTCATGGGTGAAAGGAGCGGCATCGTCATGTTTGTCGATGTAACGTGCCTTGAGCGCCTTCTCAACAGCAAGATGCGCGCTGAAGAGTGCATGTTCAAACTTCTGCGCTTCGAGACACATGCGTGCCACTTCCATGGAATCCTGAGCACCTTTACGCCAGTGAGCAACGATTTGCTGACGAGTCATGGGTGCATCATATCATGTTTCTGTTCTCTACCGATCCTTTCATTTTGTACATCATGGTCATGGAACCGCCTCAGTATTTCCGGATTCCGTTCAGCTGTATGGTGATGCCCGATCCTGCAAACGTCGAACCGATCTGATCGATATCGATGCTCAGTTCAGCACCTATCGCGATTGCGACGTCGTTGAATGCCGCTCCCCCTCCGCCCGTTGTCGCGGAGGCGGCGATCTCCGGACGGGTGGAGAAGAGTGTCGTTCCCCCTTCGTTGATATCAACGATCAATGCCGTACCGGTCGGCGCTCCCGCCGCACGCAGGTTGACCGAAGTCGCGGTCATGCCGAAGGGCATAGTGATCGTGGCTCCCTGTCGCGTCCCCGTCGCCGCGTCCCCATCCAGGTACCACACCATGGAACCGGTCGGGTTCTTGAACTCCGGCGCGGCGGTTCCCCGTGCCACCAGGATCTGCCCGGACGATCCTTTTGCGGTCGTCGCGAGCGTACCGGTGTTGCTGTACAACACGCCGCCGCCGGTATTCAGTTCCGTCAGGATGGAGCCGGAGACGCTCACATTACCGGTTGTTTTCAGTGCGGAACCGCTCACCGTGCCGACGACTTCCAGCTTGGTTTCGGGGGCCGACGTACCGACACCTATGCGATCACTGCCGGCATCAATGTGCAACAGATTCACGTCATTGTCGCCTTCGACAAGGAAATCGATATCATTGCTCAGCTCGTTCACTTGCACGAAATCCTGCGAATCATTTTCGTTCAATTTGAGCATGTATTCTCCTCCGGCTCTCACCGTGATGTCGTCAGCATCAAAATCGAAGTATGTATCCGTATCACCACTATGTATGAGTTGATCATCCAAATAAATATCGTCTGTGAAACGTCCGCTACCTGCGACATCAAGCGGATAGCCCGGTGCCGCCGTCCCGATCCCCACCCGTTCGTTCGTGGTGTCGATATTGAAGACCGGATTTCCCCCATCATTGTCCAACACCTGGAAGGCCGTGACGGAATCGATGAGCGTCCGGATGGAAACGGATCCGGAACCCGCCAGCCGATCACCGAATGTCAATTTGCTTCCGGAGATCGTTCCAACCGCCTCCAACGCATTTTCACCGGACAAGGGCCGGATCGTCAGCGCCCCCGTCATGGTGTCGCCGCTCTTCTTCACGAAGATTCCCGCCGCATCGCCGTACGCGAGACCGCTTCCCTCTCCTCCCTGATCCGTCCCGCACGAGAACCGACCGGTCGCCGCATCCCAGAGGAGCTTGCTGTCCGTCGCATTGTCGCAGTCAATGAGTCCGGCTCCGGAGAAGGAGCGCGTGACATTCAATGCATTCCCCGACATGGTTCCCACGACTTCCAGCTTCGTTTCGGGAACAGTGGTGTCGATGCCGACATTCCCAATCGTATCGATAGAAATTCGTTCCGTATTCGAAGTCATCAATCCGAACCGGTTTGTCGTGACGGTTCCGGCAAGCCCCCCGATTCCACTGCTCGTAGCAAAGGCCATTTCAATGTCATTTGCACTGTTTCGTGCAACAAACCCCACATCCGCATCGTAGGTGGTGTAGATCCCGGGGCTTGATATAATCGGCGCATCTGCACCATTGCCGACCTGAAGAAGTTTTCGCGGACTCGTTGTGCCGATCCCTATTCTTCCTCTGCTCACATCTGAGTAGATCAGTGGCGCGGCACCCGTCCCTGTCACCTGCAATGAGCGCCCCGACATGGTTCCCACGACTTCCAGTTTGGTTTCGGGAGCGGTCGTGCCGATGCCGACATTGCCACTTCCTTTCAGGCGCAGGATTTCTCCTCCCGATACCTGGAAATAGATATCGCTATCGGAACCACTGACCAGATTCCGGATTCGTAGATCATCGCTTGGTGCTTCCCACATTATCTGCGCCAAAGCCGAATCAATTCCTTCTGAGAAACGCAACTCCGGATACCTTTGAGACGAACTTCGAAGGAGCAGGATTGGATCGTAATCGCCAGATTCGACTTTGAGCAGTGTCCCGTTAACATCGTTTCCGAAGACATGCAATCCGGTGCCCGGATTTGCAGTTCCCACCCCCACATTCCCCATAAAGTAGTTGTTCCCCGCGCCGTTCTGTGTCACCAGAGCGCCCGAAATCGTGCCCGTCACTTCCAGATCATCATTGAACTCGAATTGATCTGCAGAGCGGTTGTAGGTCAGGGTCTTGTTCAGACCCTCTCCGAATTTCAGCACCACATTCGCAGCGGCATCCGAGTCATCGATGATCTGGAACGCCTCCGTATTTACGACGAGCGCCGGCCCCCAGGAACTTTTCGCGATGGCCGATGTCGGCGGTGCCAGCGAGCAGACGAACGCGGACAAGACAATCCACGCCAGGCGGCGTCTCTGCGGCATGGCAGTGTTCAGCCGGTGGTGGGATGGGTGTTTGTTCAAATCTGAAGAGTATACCAAACAATCCGTCTTTGAGGCAGCGTGAGCACATTGCACCGATCAGAAATCCCGCTCCAGTAATCAATAATGTGAAGAGTAATTGCTTGATTTAAATATAATTAGTTGTAAATAGTTACTTTAACGCAGACCGTTCCCCGTTCTCCGGTTTGCACGGTATGCTTTGCACCGGTGGAAATCCGCATTCATCTTCCCCGGCCGTTGCTGACACTGACGATCGTCATCATCGTTGCGTTGTTCTGGACGGGGGTGCTCAAGGTGCAATCGCTCCGGGGGGATAGCGCGGGCGAAGGGGGCGTGCGCCCGTCGATCGTCAGAGCGGAAGCGGTGCAGGACATCGATCGTGAGAGGGTGCGGCAGGCGGTATTCGATCATCAGGAGGAGATCCTCCGGTACCAATTGCAAGTGTTGGAGGATCAGGCATTACGCGAGAGCGCCCCCGAAAAATTGCAGGCGTTGCGGGACACCCGTGCGGCGTTGCTCAGTGTGATCAGTCAGCGCACACACTCGGAAGGGCTGCTTCGCGCGTCACTGGAAGAAATCTGGGAGGCCGAAGGAACATCGTTCACCCTTGGGAATCCATCAGCTGAGCAATTGGCGCTGTGGCCGGTGAACCCGTCCGTGGGATTGTCCGCGACATTTTTAGATGCCGGATACGAACGGCGCTTCGGGATCCCTCATCATGCGATCGATATTCCTGTTCCTCAAGGGACATTCATCCGGGCGCCTGCCGATGCGACGGTGCTGAAAGTGGCGCTCAACGGACTCGGGTACAGCTACATTGTGCTGAGTCACGCCGATGGCATGCAAACCGTGTTCGGACACATCACAGCGGCGCATGTGGAAGAAGGGGCGACGGTGGAGACGGGGCAGGTCATCGGCGAAACAGGAGGCCAGCCGGGCACCGCGGGAGCCGGTTTGCTCACCACGGGACCGCACCTGCACTTCGCCATGAAGATCAACGGTGCACTCGTCGATCCGCTCAAGTATTTGCCGCAGACACGGGTGAGAGAATGAGGATCGTTTCCAGTTTGCAGGTTTCAGGTTGTCAGAGACGGACATGAAATCAGGAACTTGAAACATGAAACCTGTAATACGAAATTTCGATGATTAGTATCGTTTTAATTTCCCGTAGCTGCGGTTCGAAAACCGCAGCGGCGGCGATTGTCGAATCGCCGCTTCGGTGCAATGATCGAATTCAGGGAAAATCGGTATAACCAGAAGCACTCAATCAACATCCTTTTCGTCACCCTATTCGTTCTCTTGAATCGCAAATCCGTCCGTCATTCCGGCGATATAATCTTTGACTGCCTCTTCGACGATGCTGCCGGTTTTCCGTTGGAGAGAAAGAACTTTCACCGGCGGTCGTTTGAGAAATCTGCGGAAAAGGGAGGTCACGATTTTTTTGCCGCGATTCGCCTGGCGCTGCACCGATGCACTGAGATAGAGACGATTCCAAAGGAACATCCGGTGCTCGTTGAGTATCGTTTGCATCGCTGTTGAAAAGCAGATCAGCGGTTCCGCCGATCGATAGACATCATCGAGTGAGCGAATGCTCGGTGTTGCAAGTTTCCTTCCGGTGGCTTCGTACAGATCAGAGACGAGCAAATGGACGATGGCGCCGCGCAGCTCCGTTCCGTGTTTTGTCGCTTGCACGGAGGCGAGAGCCCCGAGTTTTGTTGTGCGGACATCATCGGATGAGAACTGTCCGGCGCGGAGCCCGTCATCCGTATCGTGTGCCGTGTAGGCGATCTCATCTGCGATATTCACCACTTGAGCTTCGAGAGAAGGTGAGCGCGGCAATGATTCGGTCGTCGGGCGATCGTGAGGTGAGGAATGCTTGACTAAACCATCCAATATTTCTTGGGATAAATTGAGTCCTTGATATTGTTCGGATCGATCTTCCAGCAGCGTGACGATTCTGAATGACTGAAGATTGTGCTCGAACGTTTTTCCGAAGGGTTTCATGCATGCCGCCATCGCCTCCTCTCCGGCATGGCCGAAGGGCGTGTGACCGAGGTCGTGCGCCAGCGCGATCGCTTCCGCCAAATCTTCATTGAGTCCGAGCGTCCGTGCGATATCTCGGCTGATCTGTGCTACCTCCAACGTATGCGTGATCCGTGTTCTGTAGTGGTCGCCGTGTCCGCTCACAAAAACCTGCGTCTTATGTTTGAGTCGCCGGAACGCCTGCGTGTGCAGGATGCGATCGCGGTCGCGTTGGAACGGAAACCGCGTCGCGTCGTCCGGTTCGGGATGTACTCTGCCGAGCCCCTTGCCGTGCGGCACAGCGAAGGGGGCGAGGAGAGAGTTTGCCTGCGTGATGCGGGAAGAGAGGGGGAGCATGGGAGGACGATGCCTAGAAACAATCGACTGTGGCAGGAGAGGTGGCATGCCCGTCCGCGGGCATGGTTGTGCGGGCTTCGAGCCCGCTGAAGGCACGGGCAATCATTGCATCATCAGCTTTCCAACACCATCGCCAATTTCGAATGCCTGCCAACTCAGCATTGCTCCATACGTACTCCACCGCCTGTCGCAGCTCATCATCGTTCCGTATGAGTCTGTCAAAATACTCGCGTTGCCAGAAAGCTCCGGTGCGACCGAGAATTTTATTGGACTCTTTCGCCGTGAATGATTTCCATGAATGCAGAATTTCCGGAAGAGCATATCGGCTCAACGGTTGTACGACGACATGGACATGGTTCGGCATCACGCACCAAGCGTACAGGCGGTAACGTTTTTCATTGAAGAATTGCAGTGCGGTGGCAACGATTGTCGCAATCCGATCTTGCCGAAGGGCACAGGATCCATACCCTGCACGCAAATATCGTTCCATTGTTGTCGTTTGTATTTTCAGCAGTTCCAGACGCTCATGTGCAGTCATGGTCCGTCGTGCATTCTTCGCAGTGTTGATCAAATCGGAGACCGACCAACGCAACTCGTCCAATTTTTCGCGTGGGAGCGAGTCCGCAAGACGGAATCGTACGGAATAAATTCCTCCCTCTTGCGTCCAGTGAGGCAGGTATGCACCTTGTCGTTTGGTAATTGGAGAAGACATGAGAGGCATATCGTATCACTCAGGCGGGCTCGAAGCCCGCCGAACCATGCGCCCGAGGCGCATGCCACATCGCACCTTGATTCGTCTGGCGCTACAATTGCGAGTGTGGATCAGGAACTGTTCTCGGGCGACGGCTGGACTATCACACGGGAAGAAGCCGTGTTGCCGAACGGTGTCGTCGCGAGAGCCGCCCGCGCACGCACGTTCGACACGGCGTATCTGATCGGCGTCAATGGTGATCGGAAGATATTGCTCCTGCGGGAATACCGTCCGTTCTTTGCCAAGTACATTTGGAAGCTTCCGACCGGCAAGATCAAGGCAGGAGAAGATCCGGACGTGACTGCGCAGCGGGTACTGCGGGAGGAAACGGGGTTTGAAGCCGGATTACTCACGCTTCTCTGGAGCGGTCAGGGGACGGAACGTCTCAGGGCAATCGATTACTTCTTCCTGGCGGAACAATTGGAAGCTTCCCCGTTGCCTCCGGATGAAGACGAACTGATGGAGATCCATTTTCTGCCAATTGAACAAGCCGTTGATACCCTGCTCCGATCGGACATCGTCCACACTCCGAGCGCCTATGCGCTGATGCGGTTTGAACGGAGTCGGAACGCTGATCACTGATCACGGTCCGCTGTTCGCTCGTATATCAAGACGACCGTCGTGCGCTTTGGCTCGTCCCTGGATGTACCAGGTGGGTGACCGCAACCGTGCTCCACGGAGCGCAGTGATTAGGCCTCCCATAACGAACTGTCAGAGAAAAAGCGTTTAGCGGACGGACGGGTCGTCGAGACGGGGAATAGCCTACGGGAAAGCGAACAATGTTCAATGACGAACCGGCAGAAAATATTTCCCCGTAACTCAACTGATGTTCACATCCGTCCCTCTCGCGTTTCCGTCTCGTAGGAGCAGAAGCAACCCCGCCGCGACGACCGTGAGCAGGAGGGAGAAGAGAAACGGCGCTTTGACTCCGAAACCGTCCCACAGCATCCCCGCAATAAGTGAAGCCGGAAGCATCATCAGTCCGATCACCATTTGATACCCGCCCAACATACTGGCTACCAATTCCGCCGGAGCCAGCTCGGCGGCGAGCGCTTTCTGCACCGGATCCAGTGAAGCGTTGTGCACGCCGTACAGGATGAACGCGAGCACGATCCATGCGGTCGTGTGAGCCGTGAGGAAAATAATGGAGACTGCCGCCCAGCAGCCGAAGGAAAAGAGCAAGACCGCCCTCCTCCCCAGCCTGTCGGACAAGTTGCCGAAAAAGTAGGAAAGCATGGCTGTCACTGCGGTGCAGAGCAGGTAGAGCAGGGGCATGGAGGCGAGTCCGAACCCAAGCGACCTCGCGGAGAGGAGCAGGAACGAGTAACTGAAGGAGCCGAGGCTGAAGACCGCGCTCAGGAAGAAGTACAGGCGCAGCCGCGGGGAGATGTTCCTGAACCGGATTCCCTTGAAGAGAGGTCGTCCGATTGATACGCGTTCACGATAGGCGACAATCACGAGCAGCGTTGCGATAACCGAAGGAATCGCCGCCAGCCAGAACATGGTGCGGAGTCCTGCGACGTCCGTGAAAACGAAGCGCAGGAGAATGATCGACAGGACGATGCCGACGACCGCACCGCTGTTGTCCATCATGCGCAGGATGCCGAAATTCCGTCCGCGGTCGTGCGTGCTCGAGAGGTCGGAGATGATGGCGTCACGCGGTGAGCCGCGCATTTTTCCCGAGCGATCGAGGAGCCGGAACGGGATGACCCATCCCCACGTCGGTGCCAGCGCATAGCCGATCTTCGCGGTTCCGCCGAGCAGGTATCCTATCCAGACAAACACTTTCCGCTTCCCCCATCGATCCGACAGATAACCGGAGAGGGCCTGAATGATGGAAACGGTCGCATCGCCCAGTCCGTCGATGAGTCCGATGATCGTCTTGTTCGCCCCCAGCACTTCACTTAAAAACATCGGCCAGACCGAGAACACCATATCCGCACCCAGATCATGCAGGAACGACGCGGAACCGAAGAGCCAGACGGTTCGCTTCTGCCCATCCCGCCGTGCGTCATGCGGGGGTCGTGCCGGCGGAGACGCTTGGTCATCCATGCGGAGTCAGTGCAGTGTATACGCGACGATAATAAAATTGAGAAGAGGAGGTTCGTTTCAAACGCGAAGCCGTATTAGGCATGCTCTCCATTTATAGTTCATCAAACAAGGCGTTGAGAAGAACCGCACACCTGCTGTTTGGCAACCGTAAAGCTGTTTTCTGAAAAGATATCAACCGCAATCCCTGCAATCCGACCGGATAAACTGAGCAGCCCACTTTCTCAATCCAATCATTGTTTTTAGTGTCACCGGACCTTTCGCATACCATGTAGTACATTCGTCATCCGGCACAGCCTCTTCTGCCGGATATTTACTTTTTTGATCTGGGGCTTCGGCATCATATCTTTCTTTCCACACAGTCTTCGGCTCGCATGTGAAGCCGTTGGATTTAAGATATTGAAGCAAGTTACGATTTGGCGGTTGCACAGTATACAGGGCAATTTCATTCCAAGAATATGAGTCGAACAATGTATTCAGACGTTCGTCGCCACATGCTGCAGCTGTGAACAGAGCGCCAATATTTTGTGTATCAAAAGATTCAAAGATGTATTCTTCGGCAACCGGATACACGGTATAAGGACCCCCGGCATCGCTTTCTTTAGTGACCGGTTCTCCTGTGCACAACGGATTCACCGGATTAAGACTCAATAATTCGTCCCCTTTTGATTCAACTAGCATCTTTTCCTTTAATTGTGAAAGACCAGATGCAAGGTCGATATTCTTCTCTTGGCATTCTAATAGCTCCAATTGCATTGAAAAGATCTGCGATTTGTTCCAAAAATACGCACCGATTCCCGACATCAGGATTGCAAGAAAAAGAGTGACTATAATTCCGAAAAAAAAGTGCTTCGTATCCATATTTTGCGAAAGTGCTGACACACGTTACTACAATGAGAAAACGAATGCAGCTTAATTTCGTGGGCTCTAGACCAGAAGAGTTTCCCTCTTCTACCCTCTAGACCGCATGCGGTACGCAAAACTATCGCCTCACCGGATCAAAAAAATCATTCGCTGCTTTTGCATCGACATTGATGCATCGAAAACGGCCAAATTGCTGGGCTTCAATCGGAAGACAGCGAACCGCTACTTTCTTCTCTTCCGTCACGCGATTTATCGGTTCCAGACTGAACAACTCAGATTGTTTGTCGGCAAGGTTGAGCTCGATGAATCGTACTTTGGCGGCAAGCGAAGGCGGGGCGTCCCCGGCAAACGCGGCAGAGGCACATCGAAACAACCGGTCTTCGGCATCTTCGAACGTGGCGGATCAGTATTCACGGAGATTATCCCTGATTGCAGGAAGCAGACGCTGCAGGAAGTGATTACAGGCAAGGTTTCTCCGGATGCCGTTGTCATTTCAGACGAGTGGCGTGGATATGATGGTCTGGTCGATGTGGGGTACGACCGCCACTATCGAATCACCCACAGCAAACACTTCAGCAAGAATGGCGTACACATCAATGGCATCGAGAGTTTCTGGAGCTTCACGAAGAGAAGGCTCGCAAAGTTCAATGGCGTGAAGGTGAATTTCCCTCTGCACCTGAAAGAATGCGAATGGAGATGGAACAAGGAAACAAAGACACTCGAACACGAACTTGCTAAAATATTGAAGTCACATCAATGATCTTCTGGTCTAGAGCCTTTCGTGTTATGCAGGGAACAAAACGATGATCAATCCAAAAAAATCATCCGATGATCGTCGTAGCGAGACAGTTCGCCCATCCCCCTTTCACCGCTTCCCGGTCGCCGCCGCGATAGGACCAATATAAATCCGGACGACATTTCGTGCAGTCCGGTGATCGATCAATGTGCTCCCGCAGGACACCGATAGTCGTGAGCTCCGCATCGGCTGCCGCTTGGAGATCGACGGTATTCCCGGTGATGAATGCCGCAAGTTCCGGCAGCTCATCGCGGGGATTTGAAAATGCCGCACAGCGTCGGCAGAGCGACGGACCTGCGCCGACCCGGACATTCTTGGGATCGATCCCCCATTCGTTTTTCAATGTTTCAAACGCACGGGTCAGGGCCTTGGCTTTCATCCCCCGCCATCCGGCGTGAACGAGGCAGATCACGCGGCGATCAGGTTCGAGAATCAGGAAGTTCTGGCAGTCGGCCCAGCGGACGGTGAGCGTGAGGCCATGGACATCGGTTGCGATGCCGTCAGCCTGCTCGGTTCTCGAGGTCGGATTCTTCATGACAACCGTTCGGTTTCCATGCATCTGCCACAGGCTGGCGATCCGATCCGATCCGAGAATTCTTCCGATGTCCGCATCCGCTTTCACCGCATCCGCTTTCGTCAGAAACGCGATGGACAGCAGATCCTGAAAGCGCCGGAGGAGAGGGAACGGATGGTTGACCATACCTACAGTATCCGGCATTCAGTCCCCGCACCCAAGAGGAAGGAACGTCCGGTTTTCATGTCGCCGCGCGCAGATGCCGGTTCTCAATGGCGGCAATCCGCTGAGTGCCTGAGAATTTTCTCTCCGGAATTTCTCGTGATCCCGTTTCCCGACGCAGTTCTTTGCTACTCTGTGTCCATGCCGAAGAAGACGACAGCTCCGCTGCTTTCGATCCGCAATCTGCGCGTTGCGGTCCGGGAGAAGGAGATCCTCCGCGGGCTCTCACTGACGATCCGTTCCGGTGAAATTCATGCGATCATGGGTCCCAACGGATCGGGGAAGTCCACGCTGGCATCCACATTGATGGGGCATCCGGCATATGCCGTGACGGGGGGCGGGGCGGCGCTGCACGGAAGCAATCTTCTTGATCTGGCCCCCGACGAGCGGGCGAGACGCGGATTATTTTTGGCGTTCCAGTATCCGCGCGAATTGAAAGGTGTCAGTCTCCGCAGCTTCCTCCATGCCGCGTACGAGGCGCAGATGCACGATCGTGATCCCGAGCACAAAAAACTCTCTCCGCTTCGATTCGCATCCATGCTCACCGGAGTGATGCGGCTGCTCCAGATGGATCCGGCGTTCGCGGATCGCTCGGTCAACGAAGGATTCAGCGGCGGTGAGCGGAAGAAGGCCGAGGTGCTCCAGCTCAACATTCTCCGACCGGAGCTTGCGCTGCTCGATGAGACGGACTCGGGGTTGGATGTCGATGCGCTGAAAATCGTTGCGGACGGGGTGAACCGCATGCGCGGTCCGGCATTCTCCGCGATCATCGTCACGCATTATGCCCGGCTCCTCGAGTACATCGTTCCGGATCACGTACACGTGATGATCCGCGGGAAGATCGTCGAGAGCGGAGGCGCCGCGTTGGCTCATCGCTTGGAAAAAGAGGGATATGCGAAGTACGGAGTGAAGGAGAGGATAGCGTTGGACGAAGGGTGAGAAGAGCAATGAAGGCAGGTACTGCCGTTTCCGCCTTTACCGCGTTCCCGCAACCTCGTTTGCTTGCTCGTGCTCCCGCTTTCGACGTACCATTTTCCCCTATGGATCACACCTCCACCCCCACTTCCACCATCGGCAGCCCGGCCACCTGGGCGCTCATTCTTGCAGTCATCATCGGCGGAATATTTTACGTGTACGGCAAACGGATGGAGATCCGCGCTCCGCAGGAAAACCCCGTCGTCATTTCGGTCTCGGCCGAGGGGAAGGTCACCGCACCACCCGACATCGCCATGCTGAATTTCGGTGTGCAGACAGGCCGTCAACCGACGGCGAAGGCGGCCATCGCCCTCATCACCAAGAACATGACGAGCGTCGTCGATGCGGTGAAGAAGCAGGGAGTGGAGCAGAAAGACATCGTCACCGAGCAGTTCTGGCTCAATCCCGTCTATGACTACGTCCGGGGATCGCAGATTCCCCGCGGGTTCGAGGCCTCCCAGACGCTGAATGTGAAGGTGCGTGACCTGGACAAAACGGGAGATGTGCTGACGGCGGCAACGAGTGCCGGAGCCAATCAGGTCGGTAACATCAGTTTCGGCATCGACAATCCGGACGATCTGCGCGCTCAGGCGCGGGAAAAAGCCATCGAAAAGGCCGAGGCGAAGGCAGAAGTACTTGCGGACAACCTCGGAATGTCACTCGGCAAACTGACCGGATTCTCGGAGGGGGGAGACTACCCCATGCCGCGTCCGTACTTGATGGAGAAGGCGAACATCGCCCTCGGCGGTGACATGGCGGCCGATGCCGGAGTTCCCGTCCCTTCGGGTGAGCAGAACATCGTCATCACCGTGAACATGAGTTACGAGTTACGCTGATCGTACGATCCTCCGCATCGCGGTGACAGCCGTTTGCTTGTGACGGGTCATACGACTTTATATGGTTCGTATCGTTGCATTCACGTAGCTGCGGTTCGAAAACCGCAGCGGCGGCGATTGTCGAAACGCCGCTACGTATACTCAATTGCTTTCATATTTTCGAATATACCGGCCAAGCCGTTACTCATTCATGGCTTGCAAATGAGATAAAATCAAAGGTGATTTTCTAAAATATGAAGGCGAAGCCGTATAGATAGAAGATTCAAATCAGGTTAATTCCATATTATAACACTTGAAATGCCGCAAACCCGTCGAACAAGGATGTCGCATCACAACACTCGCTTCAGCCTCCGTTTCGATGCTTCGAAAACGAAGAGCGGAGGCAGGCTGGCGGGTTCGATCTTCGTGTGAACCGTCGGGAATTTCTTTCGGAGCATCTTCCGTGCCTTCAGGCGCACGAGGAAGACGATGAAGCGACCGTCGACCGCCAGCGCGCGCTCCGTGACCCGCAGGATGCGTGCGACGGTGGGGGCCGGAATGACCGAGAGCGGAATGCTGGAGAAGATGTAATCCGCTCTGCGCTCACCGCACAGCGTGAGTATGTCGCCGACGCGTTCCGCGGATGCGTGGAACACGTACACGCGCGGATCGTTCAACGTTCTGCGGAGGTGGCGTACGAACTCTTTGTTCGTTTCGATGAGGATGAGCAGCGAATCGGCGGAAAAATTGCCGCCACTCAGGATCGCCTTCGCCAGCACGCCGGTCCCCGGACCGTACTCGATGATCACCAGTCTCCCTTTCTTCGTGATGCGCTCGGCGAGGTGGATCGCAGCCGTCCGCGACGTCGAGAGCGGCGAGGCGATTGCCAGCGGGTGTCTCAGAAAATTTCTGAGGAAGAGGAGTTTTCCGTCCATGGCAACCGCCTACGGTACGCCATCGATCGGATTTCCGCGATTGTTCCGCAGAGACATTCCCATTGTTGTATCGTTTATATGCGCAATCTACGTGATGTAAATCATTTTCTCTGTAGCCTCGGTGAAGGAAAACGATGCGAATCAGTACACGTTGTATGAAAGCACTCACCATTGCTCGATGACAACAGCTTGAACACGGAGGAACAGTCGGAGCGGCATCCCCCGCAGAGTCAGTGACGGGTCACGCTTCCTCCCAGCTCTTCCGCCATCTTGGCTGCCGCTTGCGCAGAAGCCTCTTTCCAGTCCTTGCCTTTCGATGCATAGATGATGCTGCGTGAAGCATTCACGATGGCGCCGCCCCCGTCGGCGAGAAAGCCCCGGCGGCAATCCTCGGCGGTTCCTCCTTGTGCACCATACCCCGGAATCAAAAATGGCACGTGCGGCATGAGCGTGCGCAGGTAACTCATCTCTTCCGGATACGTGGCTCCGACGACCGCACCGACGCAGGACAGGTTTCCTTTTCCGAGCGTCAGGGCCGCCCAACTTTCGACCAGCTGCGCGAGATGTTCGTGGACGGACTCATCCCCCGAGGGCAGATCCTGCAATTCTCCGGAACTCGGATTGCTTGTTTTGACGAGCACGTAGATCCCCCGCTCGTTCTTCTGACAGCGATCGATGAACGGTTTCACCCCGTCCGAGCCAAGATACGGCGTCACGGTCAGCGCATCGATTGGAGAATCTGTTCCGAGATATGCATCCGCGTATCCCTCGCACGTCGAGCCGATGTCATTGCGCTTCCCGTCCGCGATCACGATGAATCCCTGCTTCCTCGCGTACTCGCAGATCTCGAAGAACGCTTTGACCCCTTCCCACCTGAAGGCTTCGAAAAACGCGAGATTCGGCTTCACCGCCGCGGCTGATTCTTTGGTCGCATCGATGATCCCGATGCAGAATTCCTTCACGCCGCTGATCGACTTCGGCAGACCTTCAGGCAATTTCGAGAGAACCGGATCCAGCCCGACGCAGACGGGGGATGTCTTCTTGATTCGTTCTGCAAGGCGGTCGGCGTAGTGCATAGGAGAAGAATGTAGAATGTAAAATGAAGAATGTAAAATGCGCAAACCATCATCGTAGGTTGAGTTCGTTCATTCTACATTCTCAATTCTACATTTTACATTCCGTCACACTCCCACCGGCTGCCTATACTGTAATGCCTCAGCGACATGCTGGATCAAAATAACGTCGGAGTCCGCCAGATCGGCGATGGTGCGGGCGACCTTGATGGTGCGGTGGTAGCTGCGGGCGGAGAAGTCCATGCGCTCCGCGGCTTGGCGAAGGAGTGCCGCGCATTGCAGATCAAGCGGGCAGAGTTCTTCCAGATCACGGACGCTCATTTCCTTGTTGGTTGAAATGCCGCGTGATTTCAAACGTTTCGCCTGCCGCTTCCTGGCACCGATCACGCGGAGGCGGATAGTTTCGCTGGTTTCCGCCGACGCGTCCCGCTTGCGCTGCAGATCGGCGATTTCCACGGGCTGCACGTCGATCGTGAGATCGATGCGGTCCAGTAGTGGGGCGGAGATTCTGCGCTTCATACGCTCGGCCGTTGCAGAAGAATATTTCGGAGGATTCATTGCCGCCACGAGTGAGAAATCCGCGGGGAACGTGACGGTTCCCTGCGCGCGGTTGATGGTGATCCGCCGATCCTCCAGCGGTTGACGGAGGACTTCCAGCACCTGCGGCGGAAACTCCGCCAGCTCATCCAGGAACAGGATGCCGCGGTGCGCGAGGGAGATCTCCCCCGGCATGGGGATCTGTCCGCCGCCGACGATGGCGACGCCGCTGGCGGTGTGGTGGACCCGGCGAATCGGACGGTCGGCGATGAGCGGCGTACCTTCCGGCAGGAGATTGGCGACCGAGTAAATGCCGGTGACTTCCAATGATTCTTCGCGCGAGAGTGGCGGCAGAATCCCCCTCATCGCATGGGCGAGGAGTGTCTTGCCCGATCCGGGTGCGCCGGAGAGCAGCACGTTGTGTCCGCCCGCGGCAGCGATTTCCAGTGCTCGCTTGGCCATCATCTGTCCGCGGACATCGGCGAAGTCCACGCCTGCATCCGTCGACGGTGCGGACGCGGGAGTGTCGATTGCGGGAGGTTCCGCTTCCCCTGTCAGGTACGAGACGACATGACAGAGCGAATCCGCTGCGATCACACGGAGATCCGGAACCAGTGCGGCTTCCGAGGCGTTGACCGTTGGCACAACGATCGATTTGATCCCAAGGTCGCGGCACGCCATGGCGCAGGTCAGGACGCCGGTCACATGCCGCAGGGTTCCATCGAATGCCAGCTCCCCGATGAGAGCAGTGTTCTTGAGTGTTTCCGCCGGAATATCGATGATGGTATTGCTGACGAGGATGCCGAGTGCGATGGGGAGATCGAACCGGGAGCCGGTCTTGCGGATATTGGCGGGAGCCAGATTGACGTTGGTGATGCGTCCCATCGGTGTGCGGTAGCCCGACGCTTTGAGCGCCATGATGACGCGCTGACGGCTCTCCTGCACCGCAGTATCGCCGAGTCCGCCGATGGTGAACTTGCCCTCGACGGAAGTTTTGAGGACGCCCACCTCGACATCGACGGGGAGCGCGCTGATGCCGAGGGTGGTGAAGGACGTGAGGCGGGTGAGCATGGGAGTGGGGAGGAGGAAACGGTGGCAGGCATATGGTGTACCTATGTACACCTGAAGGCAAGGAGAAATGACCAATTCCCAAGGAACAAAGAACGACCAATGATCCAATCTCAAGATGAGACCGGTCAACCTTGGACATTGGTGATGGGGAATTGTTTGGGAATTGAACTTTGGGCATCGGGCATTTTCCCTTGTTCATCTGCTACTGTTTCCCCATGACATCCGCGCAGGATTACGGCAAACGGGGCGAAGAGATCGCGATGAGGTTCCTCGTCGGTCTCGGCTATGAGATTCGCGGGAGGAACGTCCGGCTCATGCGGGATGAGATCGACATCGTCGCGTTCGATGTGTCGCGGCAAATGATGGTCTTCGTGGAAGTGAAGACGCGCAGGCGGAGCTCCGAGACCTACCCCATCCGCACGTCGGTTGATCGACGGAAGAAATCAGCCATGAAGCGGGCGGTGGCGCGATGGGTTATCGCGAACGAGTACGACGAAGCGGGGAGGATCGATCTTCTGTGCGTGGAAGGAGAGAGGGTGGTCGAGCACATCATGGACATCGGGGCGAAGCTGTATTGAGGGCAATAAAGGCAGAGAAGGCAATAATGGCAATAAAGTACATCGACTGTACGTTATTGCCTTTTCTGCCCTGACTGCCTTTATTGCCCTTCATCAGAGGTATTTTTTTATCCTACAATGTTTATACAACTTTTCCAGACTTCGTCCACCCTTCTGGATTCCACGAAAAACTCTGTTGTGATATACTACATGGATTTTAACACGCATAGCATCCGCACTCCTCCGACAACCATCGGCATCGCGACAAGCATAGCCCTCGTAACCGCAGTAATGCTTCTCGGCATCACGGTTTCCGGTTCAACTCTCCGCGCCGCCGATGCGGGTTTGTGCGGCGACGGGACGGTCGATGCGGATGAGCAGTGCGATGACGGCAACCTGAAGAACGGCGACGGATGCTCCGGAGAATGTACGATCGAAACATGCGGCAACGGGATTGTGGATCCCAGTGAGCAGTGTGACAGCGCAGCGGACAACGGAACATCGGGGGAGCCCTGCTCTCTGACCTGCATGATCCTCTTCTGCGGTGACGGTGTCGTGGATGCGGGGAACGGAGAAGAGTGTGATGACGGAAACAACGTCGGCGGTGACGGATGCTCCGCATCCTGCGAATCGGAAAACGTGCACTCTGCCGCAGCGGAACAGGCTTCCTCCTCGATGTCTGACGCATCGTCAGTCGAATCGACGTCGTCTGCTTCCTCCCTTTCTCTTCCTTCTCCTCTTCCTCCGGCCGCGTCCAGTTCTTCGGCCGTTCCTGTCCGGCGCACTCTTCCCGCTCCGCCTCCCCCCGCCCCCGTTCAACCGGCACTCCCGCCCGTGCAGGTACAGGCTGTTCCCGTTTTACAGTTTCTCGCCAGCCCCGAGGGTGTCGCACTGCAGGAGTCGCTGTCAGTGGAAGAGAGGCAGGCACTTCTTTCCCTCATCGAGAAGCTGACGAAGGGAGAGCGCATCAGTCCTGAGGAGCGCGTTTTAGTGGCGACCCTCTCTCAAAAACTCGAGCAGATCAAGGTGGCTGAGCGCAACACTTACATCGATCTCCTGCGGGAATTCATTTCCACTGACATCAGTTCGGAGGTGGTCAGCGAGGAGAACATGAAGAAAGACCGGCTGACCGGCTCCGAAGTGCGTACCGTCATTGCGGAGCTGGCGGCGAAAGCAACCGTCATTCCCGCCGCGGATATTCCGGTGACGGTTGCAAGGGAAGTCACCGGTCTCGAAACGCTCGGCATCACGGTGCAGGGACTGCCGTCCGATTACGACAAGCGATTGACGGAGGAGCGCTCCCCGCTGGAAGTGTTCAGCGTCGTGAAATCAGTGAAGGATGCGACGGAACGCCTTGCGACAACGGATTTGCCGGCCTCACTTGAGAATATTCGCCGACAGGCGGGACTGCTGCAGGAGGCGCTCCCGGATCTTGAGCGCGAGTACAATCTCCGTTCGTCGGATTTGAAGCCTCTTCTCGCAACCATCGTTACCCTTGCCGGGAGCGCTCAGCCGCAGGACAGGGAGAAGCTTGTAGACACAGCGACCGAGCTCATGAAAACGCTTTCCGATGCCGACGTCATTTCGCGCGGAGACATCGGTAGCACCGTTCAACCGCTGCATGCGGCCGCATCAGCCGAAAAACTCGCGCAGAAATTCGCGCCGGCAGGATCGGTTACGACACGGCAGGATGCCGTTGCATTCGTTCGCTCACTTGCCAGGCAGGCGCCGGACGAATACCGGACGGCGTTTGAAAGCGGAACCGAAGCCGACCAGCAGCAGTCGCTCCTATCGCTCTTGGAGGAAAACGGCCGGACGGCGACGGTACTCGCGTCACTCCGGCGAGACGGCCGCACGGATTTCGATGAACGTGTCCTGACGCTGACTGCGGATATCCGGAACATCGACAACGGAGAGAAGACGGCGACAGAGTGCGATGACTCCGTTTCCGATGCCCTCACATGCATCCATGCGCTCCTCGCCGATCTGGAGGCTGCCGCGCGTTCAAAGAGCGCGGTGACCCGGTTCGTCGGGACGCTGCAGGATTACTTCGGCTTCGGCACCGACTGATTCCATGAACGAATCGCTGAACACCATCGGCACGGCCATCGCCCCGGCATCCCCGGCGATCCCGTCCGCGGACCGCAAGGCGATCGATCTGGCGATCATCAAGAAGGGGGCAAAGGACTATCTGGATTTTCTGGATGCCACGAAAGAAGTGTTCTATGCCTATCTGTATCATCGGACGGGATCGTTGGCACTCGCGCAGACGCTCCTCTCGGAAATCTTTCTGGAAGTTCTCGCACGCGCGATGTCCCTCTGGTGGTTCGGGACGCTGAGTTTGAAGCTCCTCCTCGATGTCACCGAACGCGTCCTTACGAAACACGATGCCGGTCAGGCGGATCTGGACAACGTCTACCTCCCCACCTTGAGTTGGCTCACGCCCGAGGAGCGCGCTTCGGTCGGTACGCTGCATGATGCTCTGTGGTCGCTGCCCCGCACCGCGTCGCAGCTCATGGTTCTCTCCATACTCCTCGGGCTGCCGGACGAGAGGATCGCCGGAGTTCTTCGCCAGAGTGAGGCGACGGTTGCGGCAAGCCTGAAGACCGCGCGGGATCTCCTGCTGGAGCGGTGGCACCCGCTGCCGTCGTTGATGGACAAGCTCTCGTCGCTTGCCTTCCTGCCGTCTCTCGATCTGCAGAGCGAAACGAAGCTGCGCTTCGGTGTGGTGGAGAAGTACAACGCACTCCGGTTCCGCAGGTACCAGTGGGCCATCATTGCGGGTTTGTTCGCGGTCATGAGCAATGTGGTCGTCGCCGGTGTGATCGCCTTCGCGGTGATCGTGGCGCCGCCGACATCGCTTCGTGGTGTGCGCACGCAGGTCGCCTCACTCGATGCGTTGGTGGTGGAGCGACAGATGAAGCTGAATGAAGCGCACGGCGCGATCGCTTCTGTCATCCGCGAGACGCAGGGTGTGGCGGCCTACGACTCCACCCGCCGTCTGACATCCGTCGGTCTCGGCGTCGCACTGGAAGCGTTGAAGCATGAGCAGCGTCAGGAAACGCAGATCAACCGCACCATCGATCTCCTGAAGCGTGCGGAGACGGCGATGGAAGTCCTTTCGTCGCGGATTGTGGCGGCAGTGAAAACGGTGGTGGGGTGGTTCTGATGCATGGATTTCGGGGATAGGCTTTGCAGACTCAAAGATTGCGGTTGCTGCATCGGAGTGATCTTTGCAGAATTGTCTCTGGGACAAATAAACGCAAAACATTTGCATTTGCGAAACGGAGAGGCTACCGTGGCGGTACATGGTCACCAGCCGTACTTCATCAATCGGAGGATTCAAAGACACGCGACCGCGTCGTCTGGTTCTAAGGGAACTTCAGAAGAGCAAGAGGGCAGTCGAGCCGACGGAGCTCCATCGTCGTCTCCGAGGTCAAGTGGATCCGGTTACGGTGTACCGCGTGCTCCGCGCATTCGAGGAGCGCGGCCTCGTTCACCGTCATCCCAGCTCCGGAGGGTTCGCACTCTGCACCATGCCTGACACGTCCGGCCACCACGGTTTTTTGAGCTGTCGCAAGTGCGGACGCGTGCAGGAATTCGTCGATAAAAATCTCTGCAAGCAGGAAGATCGCATTGCGGAGAGCAGCGGGTTCACATCCGAATCCCACGTCACCGACATCATCGGCGTGTGTCAGTCCTGTCGATAACAATCATTTCTTCTCCCTTTTTTCCATGGATCAGCTCTTTTCCCCCGTCGGCCTCTGGACGATCGCAAGTGTGCTTCTCGTCAGTGCGGCGTCGTTGGTCGGCATTGTTCTGCTGTCGCTGTCAGAGAGGGTGCTGAACAAGTTGCTTCTGCCGCTCGTGAGCTTCGCCACCGGTGCGATGCTCGGCAATGTCTTCGTGCATCTGTTCCCTGAGGTGATCGGTGAGGCTGAGCATATCGAGAAGGCACTCCTCTTTGTTCTGGGAGGTATGCTCCTCTCATTCGCGATCGAGAAGGCCATTCACTGGCACCACTGTCATCATCTCGGTTGTGATCATCACTATCGACCTGCGGGCAAAATGATTCTCCTCGGAGATGGAATTCATAACTTTTTAGACGGCATGCTCATCGCCGCTGCGTTCATGGCGGACATCCGGCTGGGTGTCGCCACGACGATCGCGGTGATCCTCCACGAGATCCCGCAGGAGATCGGCGACTTCTCCATTCTGATCCACAGCGGGTTCACCGTCGCCCGCGCACTCTTCCTGAATTTCCTCTCTGCACTTTCTTCGGTTGCAGGAGCGTTGGCAGTTCTGTTGCTGGCTACCCCCGTGAGCGGCATCGAATCCATTCTTCTCCCCATCGCGGCGGGCAATTTCCTCTACATCGCGGGATCCGATCTCATTCCGGAGCTGCACAAGGAATCGCGGCCGAAGCAGGCGGCTCTTCAATTTATTTGTATCCTGCTCGGCGTCGGACTCATGCTCGTTCTGTCCGGTGCGGCGAATCCGCATGGATGATAGGCAAGCTCCATAATTAGTGATTAACTGTCACTTACTATGCCGCTACCCAAATATCACGAAACATTTATTCCCATACTTCGGGTTCTTCATGATAAAGGCAAACTTCACTATAGCGATTTACGGTCTAATGGAAGTTTTTCTGGGCTAGAAGAGTGTCTTTTTCTCTTATTACAGGGAAGATGCACGTGTTTCTTTCCCAATGCATCATGAAAAATATGTTCTCATTGCAATTCGCGATCTATGAAGA
>JAQTSK010000077.1 GCA_028711345.1 Candidatus Peribacteraceae bacterium | reverse complement strand
ATGAGCGTCCTCCTCTCGGTGTGTCTGACGACCTGGTGGAAGAAGCCGAAGAACTTCTATGCCGCCTACCAAGCCATTATCCGGAAGTGGCAGGCGACCTGAGCTGCAGAGTCAGTGAGCAGGTACACAGAGTCCTGTTGAACAAAATGCGTAAATAGGGTACAATAGAGAGATTTTATGAACGACATACAAACACTGAAACCGGCCCACGGTGAAGTCCCTCAGTGCATTGTGAAATTTTCCGCCTTCCTCCGGCTGACGGTATGACGATGTTGCATCTTCACCACAGGCATTCACTCGGAGTCTCATTCCGTGAGGCGAGGTTGGTGGGGCAACAGGGAGGTCAGTCAGCGACGGGCAATAATCAACTTTCACCATCGAGTACGGTCAACCCAATCCTTGGCGTGAGCAGGGCCGGTGAAATGCCGGCACTGACCGATACTGAACGCAGAGCGCAGACACGTCGCAAGCTTTTAGAGCTTCGCACGTCACTTGCAGGGAGTTACGACCCTGACATCAAGGAGTTTTTAAGGAAACCCGAAAACATTGATTTGCTGCTGGGATGTATTGAATATGACAACGGTCGTTGGCGAGTGCTTCCTGGCGGTGCGCAGGAAATCCTCAGAGGTCTTCGTGGATTGGATGTTCAGGCAGGGGTGCGCTTGGAAGTTATCAAAAAAATGATGAACGTCGAGGTTGATGAATTTATCGATGCGATGACGAAAGCCAAGACGGCTCTGGCTGATGCGCAGAAAACGGAAGCGGATAATGGAGGTATCGAATTGACCGGGAACGCTGAGTTCCAAACACTGAAGACAAACGTTGAGGCTTTTTCACAGAAAGCCGATTTGCTCATGGCACAACGCTCCGCACTCGTTGATGCAGCAGTGGAAATTAAAGGTTGTGCTACCAGACGGGTAATCGATCAAACTACAGGGCAGCCGAGACAAATGATTCAGCAGGATCTCACTACTGCACTGACGCCTATCTTCCAGAGGCCGAATGCATGGCCGGTTGGTATCCATCCCATCCTCAGTTTGCTACAGAATGCGAACGCTCTGATTCCCGTAAACCAGGCATTGGAGGATGCTCTCATGCTTGCGTGGCTTCAGTCTTCCATGCTGACGATCTTCGCAGCGAAAGCTGATGAAGATAACGCTCGAATTGCACTCAGCAAAATCGACAGTGCGCTCGTTGCCATTGAATCCAGACTGGCAAGCGAAAATATCACACGTTTCAAAGCGCGTGAAATCTACAATGATCAGTTAGGTGGAACCATGCCGCGCAGAATATTGCGACGGTGTATCATTGTGGGAGGCGATGAGCACAGTTTCAGCCTCGATGTACTGAAAGCTCAGTTGAAGAATTTCATTGATGAGACAGAAGCGCAGAAAATATGTGACCAGGTGAAGGCGACTCTGGTGTTGCCCCCGACTACTTGGCAATTCGCAAATGGGCGTAATTGTGTTGTTCTTGGAACTCAAACGCAGCCCTTCGATCCCAAAAAGTGGGAGGAAGTTCTTCCCAAGCTCGTACCATTACTGGGGACCATAGACCAGAATCCTGCTGGTGTCTCTCAGGATCATATCGCGGAGCTGGTTGACGAGCAGGCGATTTTCGGTGAGTGGTTAGCAGCGCGGATAGGGTTTCATACAAAACCGACCGGGATCGATTTTGCAGCACTGGCAGATGAAATCAATGCAAAAAATATCAGGAAGGATCCGGCAGGCAAAGAATTTGGAATATTTTGCTGGGATGAAAGCGACGTAACAAAATATGTTGCAGGATGGGGATTCCCTGCGAAGAATATTGTTACTGATGCTGATCTAAGGGCGGAAGCAGGAACTGCAACATCTTCACAACAAAAAGAGGCACTTTTGAAATATCTCGGTAAGCGGTTGTCACTGGATGTTCTGGATAATTACGTGCGCTCATTTCGAGATGATAAGCCTCCTAACATAAATATTCGGAAGATCGTATTGCTTCCGAATGGCATAAAACCGGGAGGAACGGCAAACTTTACTAACCTCCTTACCTACCTTAGAAATAATAGAAGTATATATGGCGACATAGTTGAGGCGGAGCTTATCGCAGCATCCAATCTTCAGAAGGGCGAATCAATACCGGATAAGTGGGAGAGCATGGATTTGGAGGTTTTTCTTGAGCGAAAAATACGTCGGCAAGCAGTAAAATTCTTGACCGGAAAAGATAAACCTCCCCTGGATGCGACATACACCCAGAAGGCACTGGCTCATTTGGAAGAGTGGAAAATCATCAGTGGAGCGTGGGGGTCTCGGTGGTGGAACTGGATGTGCGAGATACCGGATGCTTTCACGCCGGGCGAACCACTGGAGAAGCAGCGGGCTTGTCGGAGGGCACTCAAAGATGCCCGTGTAACGGTAGACGGTCTGCTTCACTGGCAGACGGCAGACGGCAGGACGAAGGCAGATATTATGGATGGCAATCCGGCCCTGAAACTGGAGCCGAACGCCAACGTCAACGTGATGAAGCAGGCGCTGGAGGACGTTGGTGTTTTGCAGACGCAGATAGAGCAGGCAAACAAGGATATCCCCGACGCGACGAACGAAGCGCAGCTGAATGAACAGGTGCGGATGCTGGCGAGAGTGGGACAAACGGTGATGACGCAGTTGGAGCAAAATGGACTGTTGCAAGAGCGCAATCCCACTGTTCGGAGAATCGCATTCGCTATGGCAATGAGCCTGAAGAAGGATGCAAGCGGCAGCGGATTGGAAAAAGCGAAGATCTATCTTACTCATCCGAATCGCGATCAGTATTTGAAGGACATTATGAAGGATGTGAATGCCAGGGATGCACTTCTCCGGTATCAAAACGATTTCGCAGAGACCCGTCGAGCGAGCGGCGCGGACGTCCTTTCGCCTCTGACAGATATAGGTATAAGGGTGATGAACGATGCGTCCCTTGCTCTGGCGAAAACAATGGATCCTTCCACGGGTAAGCCGTATGCCGTGGGGGATACGCGGGTGGAGAACTGGCTTTCAGAACCTGCGAAGGCGGGAGATGCCCTCCGGTTGATTCTCTACCAGGATCCCGACTTCGTTCCCAGTTCTACCCGGACCATACCTGTGGCAGTGGACGATTTGCTGGATGCTTTTACCAACAGAAAGAATGTGGTACGGAACGGCATCACGGTCATCACCGTTCAGGAAGCCAATCGTCTTGTCTCATTGGTACAACAGCGTGTGATGCAGAAATCCGAAGATCTGCAGCTTAACGACCTGCTCCTTCGTGCGCGTGAGAACAGGAACAGCCCACTGAACTTCTTCAGGTCTGGCACCAAGGCGCTCTCCAAAATGCTCCACAGTCGCGACTGGACAGAGAAGGCGCTAGGGGGAGTCTTGATTTTCGGCGGATGCTACGCAGTATACAAGATGTGGCAACGCGGCGGCCTCGCTCGCGGTCTGGTGTTGGGTGTCCCGATGTTCTTTGGTGCGGACATAGCACTGGAGAAGATGACGGGTAGCGGGCTCCTCGAGCGGCTCGGGATGACGTACATGACTCCGGAAGACAGGCAGTCCTCACTGGAGGAGTTCTACCGTCGGAACGCCAAAGAGAAGAGGTATCAGAAATATTTAAGCAAGCACAATGTCGCTCAGGCATCGGTGCAGCAGCTGAACAAAGTTCCCATGGACAAGCTCCTTCTCTGGAGGAAACAGGTGAATACCACCGGTCAGAAAGATTTCCGTTCCGGCGCTCCGGCGGATTTGGCTCCATCCGCCATCATGCAGGAATTGGGCAATCTTCCCGCCTTGCAGCTCAAAAGTGATGAACTCCAGCAAGTCGGGTACGAAGCCATGTTTTTGACGTTGGAGGCGCTCTGTTCGGATGTCGCGTCGGCTAACGGATTGAGTGGCACTAATGTGTATGCCCTTTCCAACATGGGCGCAGACTTGATCGAGGAGCGTTACCTGACGTTTTCAGAAAGCTTCCAGAATGTTACCGGGATGTCGTACCGGGACACCGGCATGAAGTTTTCATTCCTGCAAATTCTGGCATTGGAACGCCCCACGCCTGCGATGCGTGACATACTCAAAAACACGACAATGCTAGAGTGGATTGCGGCGAAGCTTGGGATGAAAACGGAATGGGTGAAGGAGAAGCTGGATCAGACGTGCTCCTTTATGGAGATGAAAGCACTGAGTCTTGCCGAAGCGATTCCTCCCGTCTGGAGGGACGGTGTGCAGACTCTTACGGGCAGTGTGGAAACATTCAGCAGATGGGCGGGGGCCACCGGGTATCAAGTCGGTCAGGAGTTTGCCGTCAATCTTCCTGCGGCATGGTCGGCGTTCAGTGCGGAGGCGGCAGCGGTCGGAGGTGTGTTGAAAGTTGTTGGCAACGGTGTACTGGAGTGGACCATTGAGGGTCCGGGTCGGGGTGCAGATGCCGGATTGGCACTTTGGCAGGCGGCCCATCGTCACCACCTGACCGGCCCCATCCTGACATCCATCGAAGCGCAGTTCCCGAACGTGCAGGAAAAGTCATTCGAACAATTGTCGGAGATTCCGGAATTGAAGCGTGGTCTGCTCGCAGTCATGAATAAAGCAGGCAAGAATTCGAATGCACGTAATCTGGATAATGCTAAATTGATAGACAAATGGATGCAGACGATGCTGATTACCAACAACACGAATCGTACAGCAAGAATGATTCGATTTGAGCAGCTCAAGCGGTCGGTCTACTCTTATATCCTTGCTGAACGTGTCGCAGATTTATTCAACAACATTCATTCGACAAATTGGGTCGGTATTTCTAATGGGAAGTATGAGTTTTCCCAGCCGCTTTCCATTCGCTGGCCGGATGATGTCAGACTAAATGACGGCGTATTTACTGCCAGTCCGAATACTTACTATTCGTACATTTATTATTCTTTTCAGAATCCGGGCGATACCCTCCTGAATCTCTTCAGCAGAGACGATACGTTCCTTGGGTACTTGAACCAGGTTGGACAGGGATCGGGCGTTCTTCCTACCTCTGCCGCTGTTTCTCATAAAATCCTCTCGTTTGTTCTCTACGAAAATGCACCGGAATACCTGAAGAACGATTTAAAAGTTCTGGAAGCTACTATTGCCAAAGAGCGGGAGAATTTCGCTCCGGGCGACGATCAGTCTCGTTACGAAGCGTACGCACGGACGCTCATGATGAACGTGCTCATGGAGACCGCCATCCTCAATCCTCCGGATGGAACTGTCTCGACGGCACCACACCTGACGGTTGCCGGTGCAAAGAGTTTCTATGCAAACGTCATCACAACGCGTTCAAAGATGTTGGAAAGTGATCGGCTGGGTGGTTTTATTCCTGCGCTGACAGAATTTCTCGGATTGCCTGTTGCGGAACCCGCTGAAATGACCAGCTTACTGAATGATGCCAAAGCTCAGAACGTTCTGCACCGAGGAAATGTAGGTGCTGCTGCAGCAGCGGTAGCTGGAGCCGCCCCTGCGCCAGCCGGTGGAGGGGGAGGGGGCGGAGCTCCACTTCGTGGTAGAGGTCCTCGACCATAAAAATTGACAATATCTCTATATAATTACATAATATTACTATGTGGAACCCCCTCCATCATGAATCTAGGAACGCCCCACCTAATCCTGCAGTCCCTTCTGCGTCACCAGACGTGGAAAGCAGAGCAGAGAGTCGTCTGGACCGCGTAAGGGGTGCGTTGGCTACTGTTCTGGCTCGGTGTGCGAACAGGGTGCGTCCCGATCACGAAGAAGGAGAAGCCATTCCGAACGATTTGGAACCAAGTGAAGCCATTGAACGTGTCAAACAAATTTTCGATGAAAAGGAGACACAAAGGAGGGCTCTCAAACAGGAAATTCAACAACAACAGCTACGCCTGGCGACATATAATGTATCC